>JAFVDA010000020.1 GCA_017478765.1 Clostridia bacterium | reverse complement strand
TATAACGCCTTCTTCAAGCGTATTGGCGGTCATGGTTACTACGTCGCCGCAGTTCCAGGACGTGTCCTGAACGTACCAGTACGTCCAAACGTTTTCCGCCATGTTCGCCTCGTCGCCGTTTACCAAGGTTTCGTATGCGGCGTTATAGGTTTCGCCATCCTCGTATTCGGTCTCACCGGGCTGATCCGGAGTTTCGGGTTGACCTTCGGCGGTCTTCTCGACGTTGGTTATTTCAAGGGTAACGGTACCCGATTGAATTTCCTGTTGTGCGCTTTCGCCGTTGACGCCGAATACTATCACCAAAGTGGCTCCGCTACCGCCTTTGACGGTAACTTTGTATTCGTGTTGGCCTTCGAGCAGGGTTATAACGGTACCGCTTATGGTAACTCTGCCTTCGTTGGGCGCGGAGATCTTCAAAGTGATCTCGTAGGTAGCGCCGTTTTCTTCACCGGGCATTTCGTAGAACAATTGAGTGTCGTACCAGTTGCCCGCGTTGTTGGAGAAGGTCGCGGTCACAACACCATCTTTATAATTGCCTTCAAATTGTACCCAGGATTCTCTCCAGTAATACCAAGTGCCGGGGAAGTTTACCGCTTCGGTTTCGCCCTTGAATTCAAGGTCGTACTGAACGGATTGGTTTTCAACGACTATGGTGATCGAATTTTCGGAAACGTCCGAATCGAGATAACGGGCGCTGCTTGCTAAAGCGACTATTTTTGCGGTATATTCGCCGTTAGCGATTTTTGAAGTGTCTATAGCATTGCCGTTTTCAACGGTGACCGAACCCTTCATAGCGCCGTCCTGATAAAGGTTGAGCCTGTATCCCGCGACGCCTTCGGTGTTTGTATCGTTAATAGTTATGATACCCGTTTCGGCATCGTATTCCATAGAAGGAGCGGCAAGTTTGATTTGAGTTATCTCTTCCCACTCTACGTTAGCGATGGTCACTTCTGCGTTTTGTACCCAAACGCCCTTTTCGCTGCCATCCGCATAACCCATTACGAGATCAAAGGACGATATACCGTCGGTGTAAACGAAGTAAACTTCAACGTCGTTTGCGCCCGCATTGAGTGTGATAACGTTGCCGTTCAAGGATACCGTACAAGCCTCGGCTACGGTAATCTTACAAGTCAATTTATAAGCCTTGCCGATGGTTTGTTGACTATTCTTGTAGAACAACTGGAATCCGTAATGATACCCGAAAGCGTCTTCGCTCGTGTATTTGAATTTCAGCGTGCCGTTACGGAAATAAGCGTAGTCAACGACGACTTCCTGCTGTCCCCACATGGCTCTTGCCGACCAGTAAAAGAACTTATCGGCTACAATGGCAGTACCGTCTTCAGCGGTTTCGGCGCCTTCAGCCGCAAATTGCAGGTCGTAATACTCTTCGCCTTCGGGAAGAGTAACGTTTACGGTGACGGTGGCTTTGAAAGTTTCGTCAACGTACGCGGTAACGACTGCCTGACCGGGCTTATTTGCGGTGATAACGCCGCTATCTACCGACGCTACGGCGTCGTTTGACGACGACCATTTAATAGCCGAACCCTTTGAAGCGGTAGCCGTCAAAGTAAGAGTTTCACCCGCCAAAACGTCGACCGTTTGACCTTCGGTCAAGTTCGTTTCGCCGTTAGAGATGGTCACCGTCTCCGCCGCCGTTACGACGACCTTACACGAGGCTTTAAGTTCGCCCAAAGTCGCGGTGACGTTGGTTTCGCCTTCTTTTAAGGCATTCAGCATCAAAAGTTTGCCGACGAGCCTTACAGAAACGATCTCTTCGTCTTCGGCCTTAACTTCAACCGTGCCCTCTACCGAATAGTTGAGAGTAAGGTTTTTCTTTTCCCCTACGCTCATTTCGATTTGTGTGGCGCTTAAAGTAAAACCTGTGTTAGTATCGTCGCCCGATTCGGTACACGCAACAAGCGCAAATACCGAAGTCAGAGCGATCAAACACGCCAGTAAAGATAAAAGCAAATTTCTCTTCAAAGTAATTCCCTCCAAAAAATTTTTTATATATTCGCGAAAAATCTTCTTAACGAAGATCCTCTCGTGAGTTCTTGCGGATTTTTATCTTAAAGTTTATCTTGCGGCAGAAAATATAATATGGTTGACCGCAATTCCACTTTCCACTCTCAACTTTCAACTTTATACTTTTTAATGCACTTTTAACTCTTAGAATACTCTTGATAAACTCTCACGTAGTCGACCTGCATGGAGCCGTAAGTAAACTGCTCGTTCGGCGCCAAGCCGTTATCAAAGTTTCCGCCCACCGCGAGATTCAACAATATATAAAAGTCGACGTCAAACGGAGCGAAAGCATTATCCGCGCCGACTTGCGACCACCACTCGTCGCTATTTACCTCCATTACGGGCTCGCCGTCGATTAGCCAGACCATCTTATCTTTCGACCAATCGAGCGCGTAAACGTGCCACTCGGAAATAGGTGACGACAGTTTGCTCGCCGAACCAATGTGCGTGCTTTCCCCTTGATTGCCGAAGTGCAAAGTCGTGTACACGAAGTCGGTTATCCTGCCCTTGGATTCCAGTATATCTATCTCCCCGCTCGAAGCCCAACCCCCGTAACGATTGGCGGTATTTTCCGCCGACGCGGGTTCCGGAAGCATCCAGAACGCCGGCCACAAACCGCTGTCCGCGGGCAACTTCATTTTGGCTTCGACGTAGCCGTAAGTAAACTTGAATTTGTTTCGGGTGGATATTCTCGAAGAGACGTATCCCCTGCCGTTCGGCATAGGAGTTTTCGTTGCCGTGATCGTCAAAACGCCTTCGGAAACCTTGGTAGCGCTCTCGTCGTAATATTGCAGTTCGCCGTTACCCCAAAACATCGGACCGACGCTACTGCCGTACTCGTTACGAACGCCCGTCATGTGCGTCCACTTGGTATAATCCAGTTCGTCCCCTAAAAATTCGTCTTCAAAAACAAGCGAATATTTGGTGACCGTAACTTCGATTTTAGCGTACGCAACGCCCGATACCGCGTAGACGACGGTCAAACCTTCCGCCGCTCCGGTTATCGTTCCGTCGCTTGAAACGTAAGCGATATCGTCGTTCTCGCTCGCCCACTCTATCGTAGAGCCGTCGGAAGCCGTCGCATATGCCCGTTTGCTCTCCCCGACCGCAACGGTCAAGAACTCATCGTCCGCCGTGACCGTGACAAGATCTTTTTCGCTCGGGGCGGAGTTTTTTTTGCTGCCAACGTCGCAAGCGCTCGCAAGCAACACGCAAGCGCACATCGCAACGCAAAGTATAAGCGATATAAAATTATTGATTTTTACTTGTGTTTTTTTCATTTTTAACGATTTATCATTATATCGCTTGCGAAATTTAAGACATATTTTATGTGACCGACGGTCTATGCGTATATATCATACCAAACTTTTAGGGCGATTTCAATAGGTTTTGGAAAAATATTTTTACAATATTTGCATAAAAAAATCGACAATTCACAAAACGGTCACAATTTTTACGCGCCCGTTGACAAAGGCTTACGAATATAGTATAATCAATTTATCCAAATAAAAAAGGAGAATTCTTATGACAGCGACCCCGAACACCCAAGGGCAAAACCCGCTCAAACTCAATTACAAGCGCACGCTTTTGATAGGTTTTGCATTCTTCGGCATACTTTTATTGTGGCAGGTGTACGATCTATGGTGCCCTCCGTTCCTGACGGAACTGTTCAAAAACGCGTTTGCCGTCACCGATGAAAAACAGGTGCAGTATCTCGTCGGTATAATGATGGCGATAGACAACCTTGCCGCGCTCATCTTGATGCCCATATTCGGCAGAATGTCCGACAGGACTAACACCAAGATAGGCAAGCGTATGCCTTTCATTTTAATAGGCACGTTCGTTTGCGCGGTGGCGTTCCCGTTTATTCCGATATTTTTCCACTATCAAAAGGCGGTCGGCACGATAGTCATGATGGCGATAGTAGTAATATTTGCGATGATGTATCGTAACCCTGCGGTTGCGCTCATGCCCGACATGACTCCCAAGCCTTTGAGAAGCAAAGCCAACGGTATAATAAACATTATGGGTTATATCGGCGGATTTTTTGCAACGGTAGTCGGAATGGTTTTCGTTTTAACTCAATATCTCGGCACGAATAAGGGCGATCATACCTGGCAATACCAAAATATCTGGACGGTCGAAGCGCCGTTTTTGATCGCTTCCGTACTCATGCTCGCGTCGGCTGTGGTGCTGTTCTTTAATATTAAGGAAAACAAAATCGCCGAACAAGTAAAAGACGACATGGCTCGTGGCGAAGAGATGAGCGAAGCCGCAGAGAAGGTCGCCGTCGACGACGAAAAGCCTATGGCAAAAGCCAACAGAACAATGCTGTGGCTCATTCTGATAGCCGAATTTTTCTGGTTTATGGCAGACAACGGCGTTTCCACATTCCTTAATAACTACGTTATTTACGGGCTTAACGGCAGTAGCGCGTCCACTTCGATGCTTACCATCGTCGGCGGCGTAGGGTCGGTCATCGGCTTTATATTCGGCGGAATGGTAGCCGAAAAGATAAGCAGAAAATATACGGTCATCATAGGGCTTGGACTTACGCTTTTGGCGTACCTCGTCTGGACGGTCATGACCTTTGCGGTAGGGCTTAACGGCGAGCAAATCCCCCTTTGGCTTATCGTGCTATGGCTGATGAAGGGCGTAGGAATGTCGTTTGTACACGTCAATTCCTATCCGATGGTAGTAGAGCTATGTTCGAGCAAGCAGATAGGCGCGTTCACCGGTTACTATTACGCCGCTTCGATGTCGGCTCAGACCATAACCCCCGTGCTTTTGGGCGCACTTTTGCTCGTACCCGACTTCGACTGGTTCCTGCTCCCCATCTACGCAGGCGTTTGCATAGCGGTAGCCGTTGCGGTGTTCTTCTTTATCAAGCGCACGAACAATAACAAAACTCAATTCAAAAAGGGCTGGGAAGCCTTGGACGTAGACGACTGATAATAATATAATGAAAAACCCCGTCGGAAGGCTTAACGGTCCTTCAGACGGGGTTTTTTTTGAAAGTGAAAAAGGGTTTCCCGTATCGGAAACCCTTTTCAATAACAAATCAATTTATATGAAATCTTTCTCTGTCGACGAAAACGCTTTTAACGGTGGTATCGCCGCCGCTTAAAGTAAGCGTGGTGGCGCCGTTTAAGTAAACTTCATCGTCCTCATAATAGGAATTCAATTCGCCCGTTTTTAAGGCAAACGTAAGTCTTACGCCCTGATAATCGAGCGTAAAATTATTGCCGTGCTGGTGTCCGCAAACTATATCCTTGACGTTGATAGCCTTTGCTGCGTCGAAAAACCCGTTTTGCTCGGAACCATAAAGGGAAAACGTGACGTAAACGCCGTTATCGAAGTTTCTGCCGCCCGATAGACGATATTCATAATAAGCGCGATTGAACTCGGGGATAGGCAAATGCATAAAGCACTTTGCCTGAACGTACTCACCGCCGTTAAACTTGCGGATACCTTCGGCGTTCCACTTCATCCACTCTATCTGTTCGTCGGAAATATATTCGGCGTAGCCCGAATCTATCATATAGAGCGTTGTATAAACTTTGTCGCCCTCCATAACGTTGACGACGTAATTGCCGAGCGTACCGATATTGTTTGGACCCCTATCGAACAGACAATACTTAGCGCGCTCGTATAAATCGCAGCAGTAATCGAGCCCCGCGACCGCGCTGTCGCCGTCGTTGCCGTAATCGTGGTTGCCGAACACGGGCGCGTAAGGTATCTTGTAGCTTTCCAGCCACCCGATAAGGCATTTCAATGAAATAAGGTTCTCGTTGCTCCAGGTCTGATCGCCGGTAAGCGTTATAAGGTCGGGTTTTACCGTTTCAATGAGATAGGTTATCTCGTCGTGGATAACGCCTAATTTTTTTAGGTCTTCCAGGTCGCAAGGCTGAACGTCGGCAAGATTCAGGATAGTAAAAGTATCGCCTGTCTTTTGAACGGTAGCGATTTTGGATATATCGAACTCGTCGCTAGCGGACCATCTGTAGGAAGCCTTAGTTCCCTTGTGGCGATATAGCAGGCAAAAATAAGCCGAAGCGCCTATAAACACTACAAAAAACGCCAAAATAAACGCAAAAACGGATAAAACCGTCTTTATCGAATTTTTCATAACCGCCCTATTATTTTTTGTTTTTTCTTATCTCGGCGATGCGCTCCGCAGCCGCCCTATCGATAACTTCGATGCCGTTTTGCTCGGCGATTTGCGCGATTTGAAGTAGCGCCGCCTTCATGAAAGGACGGGGGATCTTGACGTACAGTTCGCAGGCTTCGCGTGTAAATTTGACCTTGGTGTCAAGGCGTTCCGCGCAGTACATTACGCTGTCGACCGAGCCCGCGTTACTGTCGGCAATGGCTTCGGAAGTAGGCAAAAAGCCCTTGAACTTCTTGTACCAGAAGTTCTTGCTGTCGTGATAGCCGTAGTCGACGGGAACGGGCGGAAAGGACGTTTTGGTCAAGCCCTTTTTGAGCGCGTCGGCATAGCGCGGCTCCATAAGTATCTTATCTATTTTAAGAATAAAATGACAGCCGAACTTGGAAGTTATGCCGTTAAAATTATTGTACGGCGGCTCAACGCCCTCCAACTCCCCGATATGTTCTTTAGCCTTGAAACCGTCTTCCAAAGTATCGTCCCAAGTACATTCGATGACCTGATAGGCGTCTTTTAGTATGAGCGGTCTTTCGCCTTCCGCCTCGCCTTTTACGAGTGCGAAGTTGCAGTCCTTCATCTTTTCGGCAGGCGTTTTACCGGGAAAGCCCAATCTTACGGCTTCCTTGAAATACTTGCGGTCGTCCTTTATAAAGTTGAGCGCGCATTTGCCGAACTTTAAGATATTTTGCGCCGTGTTGGAAGAGTTGCGGCACTCTAAAATCATGGCGTAATAATCCTTGCCGGCAATGTAGTACGGGAACACAAGCGAATAACTGCCGAGCGTTGTGGTCTTATCGTCGCACAGGGTGGAAATTATCACCGTGGGCATGGGATAAAACAGGTTGTTCTGATAAAAGTTATCAACGACTTTTAAGCTTCTGAATTGTGACATATAATTTAGTCTCCTTGTCTACCTTTATCCTTTTTATTGCTTTTGAAAATATATTTCATAATAGCCATCGCAAACATCGCCACGAAAACCGAAATAAGTATGGCGAGCGGGAACACCGTAAAGCCGACGATTATCCCGACGACTTTAATGAAAATATCGACGGCGAACGTCAGCCTGTAAGAGGGCAGTTTTGCCTTTAAGCAGTCGTGGTGCCTGCCGAGTAGTTCCACGCTCAAAACGTTCAGTAACGTTACCGCAAGAACGTCCAACCCGTACAGTAGTTCCGGAACGGTCGCGTTAATGTTCCTGCCGAGATAGACCACAAAAAACGGTATCATGGACGAAAAGAACAACATGGCGATATTCGCCCATAAAACTCCGCCGTCCACTACGCCGATATCGTGCCACAACTCGTGAATGTTTATCCACATTCCGCCAAGCCAAAAAAACGAAACGGCGTAGGCGAGTATCTGGTAGACAAAAACGCCCAGATCGCTCCAGTTTGTGCCGCTCGGAATTGCAAATTCCAAAACGACTATAGTCATTATTATAGCCATCACCGCGTCAAAAAACGCTACGAACCTATCCTTACTCATAACTAAACTTCTTTTTATTCCTTTTCGTTAAAATGATAGCACAAACGCCCTTAACTTTGCAAATAATTTTTAAGGGTAGACCTTTGAAAGTGGAAAGTTGAAAGTGGAGAGTGGAATTGCGGTCGGACATATTATGTATGCTGACGCAAGAATAAACTTTTCTATATACTTTAAGCCGAGAGCGATAGCGCGGATTGATTTCGCGCGTAAAGTCGCTCCGACATACAGTTCTCACGGAAAAATGTTTGCTAAAAGATTTTTCGTGAATATATTTATATAATTCAAGCCGAAAAGCGCAAGGCGGAATTCATTTTCGCCGTTAAGCGCTTTACGACCAACAGCCCTCACGGAAAAATCTTCGTTAAGAAGATTTTTCGTGAACACAAGTAACTATCCCCCACTAAAGTGGGGGCTTTTTGTTTAAGCCCTAAAGGGCATTGATACCGGCACAGTGCTAAAGCACTATCGAGTCTCGCCTACCGCACACAAGCAAGCGGTTTA
>JAFVDA010000019.1 GCA_017478765.1 Clostridia bacterium | reverse complement strand
GCTTTCAAATTTGAGTTTGGAATAAGCCCCCTTTCCGCTTACGGAAAAGGTCACCTCCTTTATGCCGCCGAGTTCGGTCTCGCTCGAATCTATCTCTTCGGTCTTCCAGCGGTGTCGTTCGGCAAACTTGACGTACATTCTGTAAAGTTCGTAGGCAAATAAAGCCGCTTCTTCGCCGCCTGCCCCCGCGCGAATTTCCAAAATAACATTTTTATCGTCGTTCGGATCTTTTGGAATAAGCAGTAAGCGAAGCTCTGCGGTTATATCTTCGAGTTGTTTTTTTGCCGAAAGAATTTCCCCCTGCAAGTACTCTTTCATTTCGGGATCGCTCTCGGTCTTCAACATCTCTTCGGCGTCCGCCTTGTCGGCTTCCGCCTTTTTGTATTCGAGATATTTTTGAACGGTCTCTTCCATATCGGCGCGCTCTTTGGATAGTTTTGTCCAGTTGTCCATATCGGAAAGCGTCGCGCCGTCCGACAAGAGTTCGGTCAGTTTTTCATATCTTTCAAGTATTCCGTCAAGTTTTTTGAGCATTACTTAACCGCCTTAATAATTCTGTCGTTTCCGCTTAAGTCTTTCAAGCAAGTTACGGACGAAAAGTCCCTCAATAGGTCGATTACCGCGTCTTTTTGGTCGTAACCTATTTCAAGCAAAAGCATTCCGTCGTCTTTTAAGAACCGCGCTGCGTCGCTTGCGATCCGCCTGTAAAAATCCAGTCCGTCCGCGCCGCCGTCGAGCGCCAAAGAAGGCTCGAACGAAAGCTCTTTATCGAGCGCGGCTAAATCGTCGGTGCGGATATACGGCGGGTTTGAAATTATCATATCGAACTTACACTTAACGTTTTCAAACAAGTCGCCCGAAATAAATTGTACGTCCGCCCCGTTTTGATCGGCGTTGTTTTTTGCTACTTCCAACGCTCCCTCGGATATATCGGAAGCGTAGGTCTTGCAACCGACCGTCTTTTGAACGGCAACGGCTATCGCTCCGCTACCCGTACACATATCGAGAACTACGCTGTCTTTATCGAGATACTTTATCGCTTCGGCGACCAGTTCTTCCGTTTCCGGTCGCGGTATCAGAACGCGCTCGTCGACATTGAACGTAAACCCGTAAAAATCCGTGTTGCCGAGAACGTACCATAACGGTCTTCCGGTAAGCCTTTCGGCAACCACTTTGTTTATCTCGTCCACCGTTTTAGCGGGTACCTTTGTTTTAGCGGTAGATAGATCCGAACGTTTGATACCGGTTTTTAGGGAAACTATCCACTCGGCTTCGGCAGGTTCCGTAACGCCACCTTCCGAAAGCGTAGTTTTAACGTCCTCAACGAGTTTATCCGCGGCGGTAGCCATAACGAAGCGCTTGGGTTCGATGCTTTTATCCGCGTCCATTTGCAAAACGGTGTTGAACGCCGTTATGGCGCACTCTATCATATCGTCGGTAGGCGCTTTGGTAGTTATTCTCTGCAACAACAGCCCCGGCGCCTTAAATATAGATAATAGGAAGAAGTCGGATTTCGCGAGCAGTTTAAGCAGTTCGTACGACAGCCCCGCAACGAGCGGCAGCAGCGCTATTTTTACGAGTATTCTTATCAAACCTTGCGCGCCTATAAAATAGTTGGCGAGCGAGAACACGAGAATGGAAACGGTCATAACGAAAAACATAAACGTCGTTCCACACCTGTCGTGTACTCTCGAAGCTTTTCTGACGTTTTCGACGGTCAGATCCCAACCGTATTCGTAGCAGGAAATAGTCTTATGTTCGGCGCCGTGATACATAAACGTGCGACGAATATCCTTCATAAGGCTGACCAGTAGCAGATACGAGATAAAAATAAGTATTCGTATTCCGCCTTCGATAAGGTTGAACCAAACGGACGTTTCGCTAAGCCCGAGCGCCATATTCAGTAGTTTGGTCAGGTACTGCGGAGCAACGATAAACAGCCCTACGGCAAGCGCAAGCCCTAACGCCACGCCAATAAACATAACGACGCTGTAAACGTCCACCTTGAACGTCTTTGCCAGCCACTTCTCGAATTTAGAAGGTTCGCCGTCCTCGTCGCCCATAACTTCGGCTGAACGCATCATTATCCGCATACCGGAAACAAGCGACGTAAAGAAGTTTATCATTCCCCTTATAACGGGCACGCGGAAAAATACGCTGCGCTCTTTCACGGGTTTGACCCTTTCGGTCTCCACCCTGATAACGCCGTCGGAATCTCTTACCGCCGTCGCCATCGAAGAGTATCCGCGCATCATAACGCCTTCCAAAACGGCTTGCCCGCCGATGCTCGTTCTGTTACACTTTTTAACTTTCATATAAAGCCCTTATATTTTTAACGAAAACCCTGAATCTTTGCCGAAAAAGTCCGCTAATGCAAAACAACTCCAAGGCGAGCCCTGGAGTTGAATGCAAAATAATTACATACCGTATCTTTTTTTGAACTTATCAACACGACCGCCCGTATCAACGAGTTTTTGCTTACCGGTAAAGAAATGATGGCATTTGGAGCAGATATCTACCTTAATGACGTCTACGTCTTTGGTAGTACCCGTTTCAAAAGTTTCACCGCAAGCGCATTGAACTTTGACGATCTTATAATTGGGATGTGTGTTCTCTTTCATAACTATCACCTCGCAATTTTGTTACATCGAGTTACCTTTCGATGCCGACTGTTATTATATTACATAAGAAAGGTTATGTCAACTGTTTTTTTGCCGTATCGGTCCAAAAATCAAAAAAAAACAACTTAAACGCTTGATTATCCGACCAAACTATACTATAATTGACGTAGTCGAAGCCGATGAAAGGCTTTTAGGGCTCGCTCGTTCGGTAACCGATCGAACGCAATTTTTCGGAGAATTATGAACGGAATACAGATAAATGCAAAACACCAACTCGAAGAAGTGACTTCCACCGAAGCGCTCGACGCGGAAAATTACGTAAAAATCAAAATTACCCGCTCGCTTTTTACTTCGGAAGACTTCACCACGCTTTCGGGAGACAATACGGTCAAATACCCGGTCATACCTTCTCGCGTAGGCGTAGGCAAGGTAGTCGAAGTGAACGGCTCGGCTCCGTTTGATATGGAGAGAGGCACGAGAGTTTTCCCACACCCCGTAACGGCGTGCGGAAAGTGTTACGAGTGCCTGAAATCGGACGAAGAGCATTGTTCCGCCTTTCAGGTCGCGGGCAAAAATGCCGACGGGTTTTTAAGAGACTTCGTTCTCTACCCCACCGATTGCGTTTCCGTGCTTCCCCCGACGGTCAAAGATAATCAGGCGCTACTCATCGATCATATCGCCCTTTGCGACAAGATCGTCGACAAACTCAACCTTCAAAAAGGCGAACACGTTATTATCGTCGGCGGCGACGTTTTAGGGATCATTCTCGCCCAGTTGATAGTTTATTATCAGGGCATACCCATTCTGATAGATAATAGCGACAACAATATTATTCTCGCCAAAAACGCGGGCATCTACTACACGCTTTTTGCCGACAACAAGATAGAAAAGAACGTTGCCGATCTTACGGGAGCAAGGCTTGCAAAAAAGGTGGTCTATATGACCGGTTCCAATCTTAACACCGATATCGCCTTAAAACTTGCAGGTCACAACGCGACCGTATGCTTTGCGGGGTTCGGCGCGCCGGCGATAAGAGTAAACTTCAATTCGGCAATCATAAAACAACTGAATTTTATCTGCGTCAACAACGGATTCGGCAGTATCGACTCGGCGATCAATCTTCTTGCAAATAAAGCCGTCGACACGGACGTATTCAATCTTCCGACCGTTCAAGGCGCCCAAGCCAAGGATAAAATACTGGAGATGGCTCAACAGTCAACGGTGGGAGCGTATTCAAAGAATCTCATCGTTATTGACGAATAAACAGACTTTAATCTTCGTCGAACACTCGTTTGTCCGACGATTTTTTTACGCAAATCCCCCGCTATAGGTCGATTATCGCTTATTATTATGAAAAAATTAGTATTCGCATCAAACAACAAAGGCAAGATAAAAGAAGTAAGCGACATGCTCGCTCCGCTCGGCTACGAGATAATTTGTCTGAAAGACGTAGGCTTTTTTGACGAGATAATCGAGGACGGTTCGAGCT
>JAFVDA010000018.1 GCA_017478765.1 Clostridia bacterium | reverse complement strand
TGCGTTTTTAACGAGCGTGGATTTAAGCGTGAGATCGGTCGCGTTGCGATAAACCGCCTTATACGCCACGGCGCTTGCGGGCATTGTGAAGGTATATTCGTAGCAATCGCCCGTTTGGGAATAACTGCCGGCTATTCCGTCGCGCTCGAAGCCTGCGAACAAACACTCGGGATCGAACGCCGCTTTAATAGTTACGTTGGTTCCTTCTTTTACAATATACACGCCGTCGGTCTTCTCGAGACCTTCTGCGGTCGCGTCGACGAGCGTAAGATAGTGATATCCGCAACCGTGTACGCAACTTCCGTCAACGAATTTGTGCCCACCCGCGGTAGTTACGGTGGGTTCAACAAATATCTCGTGGCAGACCGAACACCATTCGCCGCCCGTATGACCGTCTTGGGTGCAGGTAGCCTCCTTATCGGGTATCGCCTCTCTCGTGTGATCGATCATAGGAAGTTCTTCGGGTTCTACGAGTATCTCGTGGCAGACTGAACAACGCTTGCCGCCGGTATAACCGACTTCGGTGCAAGTCGGAGCCTTACCGGGGATATCTTCCTCGGTATGGGCTATCATAGGAAGTTCCTCGGGTTCTACGAGTATCTCGTGGCAGACCGAGCAACGCTTGCCGCCGGTATAACCGACTTCGGTGCATGTCGGAGCCTTATCGGGGATATCTTCCTCGGTATGGGCGATCTTTTCCGTTTTTTCCGGTTCGTCGATCTCGATTTCGCCGTTTGCGTCCGCAAAAAGCTTATCGCAACCGCTGCACCTATAATAGGCTTTCGTGCCTTCCGACGAGCAGGTAGCGGCAACTTCAGCCACTTCGGTAAGTTCGTGGATATCCGCGCTTGAAGACGGTTTTGAGCCGCTATTTCCCGTCGGCATATCGCAGGCGGCAAGTAACGACGTAAACGCCGTTGCAAAACAAGCAATCAAAATAAGAAGGGTGGTTTTTCTTAAAAATTTCATAGCGTTCTCCTTTTCAACAATAATAATAACACACTCGCGAGTAAAAATCAATAGGAATTTTTTACGTTTTTTTTACTTTTTTGAAATTATTTTATAAAATTACCCCGTATTATCGTTGACAAGGGCGCAAAGCATATCGTATAATGTCCGAGTAAAGCGCTTTATCACATTAAAGCGATAAAGCGTTAAAGTAAAAGGTCGGATATCTTTACGGTAAACGACCGAGAGAAAGAGGAGAAAAATATGAAAAAACTACTGATCGTTTTGTCCATTTGCGCGATCGCCGTAAGCTCTGCGTTTTCCTTTGCGGGTTGCAACGCTAATTCGGACTATCAAGCGATAAAAGCAAAGGGTTACTTCGTTTGCGGCGTGACCATTTACGAACCCATGAGTTACACCAACGACGACGGCGAAATGACCGGGTTCGACACCGATTTTGCCAACGCCGTTGCCGAAAAGTTGGGGCTGGAAGCCAAGTTTCAGGTAATAAACTGGAGTAAGAACTTCGTCGAACTCAATTCCGGCGCCATCGACTGCATCTGGAACGGTTTTACCGTCACCGAAGAACGCAGCAAAAACTGCGATTTTTCATTAAGTTATATGAATAATTCGCAATGCGTGGTCGTCAGGAGCGACACGCTTGCTTCTTACCCCGACGCTCAAAGTCTTGCGGGCAAAAAGGGCGTTGCCGAAGCAGGCTCCGCGGGCTTTGATTACGCAACGGAACTGGTCGGAGAAAGCGGAATTGTCAACGGTTCCTCGTCGCAAACGGCGGCGCTTTTGGACCTTCTCGCAGGACAGAGCGATTTTGCGGTCATTGACCTTTTGATGGCGAACAGCATGGTCGGGAACGGCGACTTTACGACTTTATCGAAGGTGACGGCTTTCGCGCCCGATCCCGAAGAGTACGCCGTAGGTTTCAGGAAAAATTCCGATTTCAAGGCAATGGTCGACCAAGCGATAAAAGATCTTGCCGCCGACGGCACGCTTATGTCGATCGCCCAAAAGTACGGACTGGAAAACACGGTAATAACCGAGTTCGGCGAATAATATGAGTTTTTCGGAAGTAACCATCCAACTGGTTCAAGGATTCGGCACGACCGCGCTGCTGTTTGTCCTAACTCTCGTTTTATCCCTGCCGTTAGGGCTTGTAGTGGCGTTTATGTCCATGAGCAAATTCACCCCTTTGAAGGTATTAACGCGGGTTTTCGTGTGGATAATACGCGGCACGCCTTTGATGCTCCAACTGTTCGTCGTGTTTTACGTTCCTGGGCTGCTGTTCCGCGTGACTATATTCTCGGATAGATTTTTGGCGGCGCTCATTGCTTTCGTCATCAACTATGCGTGCTACTTTTCCGTTATCTTTAAGGGCGGGATAGAGAGCGTTCCGCGCGGGCAATACGAAGCGGGGCAAGTACTCGGAATGAGCAAAAAAGACGTGTTTTTTAAGGTGGTCTTGTTGCAGGTGGTAAAGCACGTTCTGCCGCCTGTAAGCAACGAAGTCACCACGCTCGTAAAGGATACGTCGCTCGCGAGAGTATTGTTGGTCGTGGATATTTTGCAAGTTGCGGAAAATATTCTGACGGCAAAAGCGCTCGTTTGGCCGCTGTTTTATACGGGCGCGTTCTATCTGATTTTTATAGGGATAATAACCGTGATTTTCAACCTGGCGGAAAAAAAGTTATCCTATTTTAAGGTGTGATATGGCTTATCTTGAGGTCAAAGGGCTAAAAAAAAGCTTCGGAAACAATAGGGTATTGCGCGGCGTGGACTTTTTTTTGGAACGCGGCAGGACTCTTACGCTCGTAGGGGCTTCGGGCAACGGAAAAACCACTCTTTTAAGGTGCCTGACGCTGCTTGAAACGCCCGACAGCGGCACCGTTACTTTGGGAGAGACTACCGTAAACTTCGGCGAAGATAAAAAATCGATCGATAGCAAAATAAACGCTATCCGCGGAAAAATAGGTTTGGTTTTTCAAAACTTCAACCTGTTCCCCCAGTATACGGCTTTTGAAAACGTTTTATTGCCGCTCAAACTTTACGAAAACGAAAGAAGAAAAAAAGGTTTGCCGCCTCTAAATACGTCCGACGAAAGTAGGGCTAAAGAGATACTTTGCGGCATGGGGCTCAACGACAAACTCGACCTTTACCCTTGCCAACTGTCGGGCGGGCAACAGCAACGAGTGGCTATATCCCGCGCGATAGCGTTGGAACCGACCGTTTTGTGCTTTGACGAACCTACTTCGGCGCTCGATCCCGCGCTATCGGACGAAGTTGCAAAACTTATCAACTCGCTTAAAAATATCGCCGTCATCGTAGTGACGCACGATTTAAGTTTCGCAAAAAAGATTTCCGATATAACGTTGGAAGTTTCCGACGGAGTAGTCAAACCCGTTCAACTATAATAAAATACCGTTTTAAGGAGAATAAATTATGTCGATAAACAACGATCCGGACGTTCAAGCGCTGTTTGACGTTATTCTGAAGTTAAAGACAAAGCAGGACTGCATGGCTTTATTCGACGATCTATGCACCATCAACGAAGTACTTGCCATGTCGCAAAGGATAAAGGCTGCGCGTATGCTGAAAGAAGGCAAAACTTACGGGCAGATAACCGAGATCACGGATATATCTTCGGCTACCCTATCCCGTATTTCAAAATGCTTAAAGTACGGCGAAGGTTATAAAAAATTTATTTGATAGAAGTTAAATAAAATCCCCGCTTGCGGAAGTATATCCGCAAGCGGGGATTTTAATATAAATTTGATTATTCAGGTTTTTTTACGTAACAGCCGCTACCGTAACAATCCAACTGAACGTAAGTACCGGTAGGCAAATTACCCGTCGCATCGGTCAGAGTACCGTCGTTATAAGTAATACCCGAAATCGCGGTGTATTGAGTAAGAGTTATCTTTTCACCGTCAACGTATACGCTGATAGTCAAATTGCCGTTTTCAACGTTGAATATCAACTTATAAGTATGATACTGCGTAAAGTCTAACGTTGAAGAGATCAATGCGACCTTTGTTCCCTCTATACCGCCCTTCATCAGATATATTGCGTTATCTCTCCACCCTATACCGTAACAAACAGCGTTAGCCGCAACCGTATTCCACACCTGTGAGTTCACACCAAAACCCACGTAAATATTTTGCGTTGAAGCTTTCATTTGCCATTCGTAAACTCCTGCAAACGCTCCGCAATCGTGGAAGGCTATAGCGCCTGAAGTCACGTGTACGTCGGAATTTGAATTATCAACTCCGTTACCCCAACAAGCCGTCCATTTAGTATAATCAAAGAAGTTTGCGTCGGTTATTAAAGTTAATTCGGGAACTAAGGTAGAAGGATACAACTCGTCGAATTGACTTACGACGAAGCCCGAAGGCGCGTAAACGTATTTGGGATCGCCCGTCAGAACCGAATAGACCGTTTGAGCAAAGACAGTGTAATCTTTATAATGTAAGCCTTCCGCAGTAGCCGTCATATCGAACGAGCGGGTTGCGCCGTTGATATCGGCTATCTCGCAACATTCGTAATACGCAAGGTCGACGATCGTAGGAATAATCGCGTAATCCACGTTGACGCCGCGCGCCGTATAGTGAGGTTCGGTATAGTCGAACGTTTGCGAAGGCGTGCAGAGTATAATTCTGACCGACGGATTGACAGCCTTAAAAGCCTTTATCATGTTGACGTAAGCGTTGTAGAACTTCTTGGCTTTACCTTCTGCGCCGACGCCGTTGGTCGTACCCCAGTTAAGATAGTTGGCGTCGTTCAAGCCGAAGTTCAAAACTACTACGTCGGGCTTGAAGTTGAGCGCGCTCGTGTACTGAGACGTCGTTACGTAAGAAGTAGTCCAGCTTTGTATCTCGCTTGCGGGGAGCACGGTAGTGCTTGAAGCCCCGTAGTTATTAACGACGTAATCTTCATCGCCGAGCATTTGTTGCAATAACTCGGGGTAGGATATCGTCGCTCCCTGACCGTAAGTCGTGCTGTCGCCCACGCAGGCAATTTTGGTTCTCGTCTCTATCGTTTGTTCAACGGCTTTCAACTGAACGTTCGTAGATTTAACGCCGAAATATCCGCCTTCCACGTCCTTAAACGACGTATCGCGCAGGTCGCCGTTTACGTAACTGATTTCGCCGAACGGGTCGTGTTGAGTAAGCGTTACCTTTTCACCGTTGAGATACAAACTTATGGAGAGGTAGTCGCTCGTTTTATTAATCTTAACGTCAACTCTGTTCCACTGATTATCGTTTATCGGGAATAAGGTTATCCAACTACCTTTATGGTTTGTGTTGGATATAAAGAAGGTGCCAAATCCGTGCGCCATATAATAGTAGTGAGACGCACCGGTATCGGCGTAAAATCTCAATTCAAACGTATCGTTATTGTTGCCGGGGTGTAGCATAATCGAATAGTCGGTATGGGCTTCGCCTATGTTGTAAACGCTCTTATTGCTACTGTCCGCAAACGTCAGAACCCCGTCGTTTGCCGAAGGAATATAGTTACCCGTCCAACCGCTCGTAGTGTAGAATTCCGCAGGAAGATTTTTCACTTCAACGTTCTCATCTTCTTCGGGGGCTTGAACGGTGACGGTTGCGTAAAGAGTCTTACCTTCGCCGAGTGCCGCGTTGGTGGCGGTAATGGTAGTTTCGCCTGCACCTGTTGCGGTGACTATGCCGTCGGGAGTGACGGTGGCAACGGCAGGATCGGAAGACGTGAAAGCGTACTTGACGCTCGTTTGCATTTCCACTTCCGTTTCTTCAACCGTTCTCGTCATAACAACGTTGAGTCTTGCCTTTTGACCGACCGTCATGTTTTCAAGTTTATCTTCGCCATACAGCGTGACGTTGATTTGCGGCACGGGATCGTTTTTGGTAAGCCCGGCAGCCTTTTTGATGCCGTCGTCTATAAAGCCCTGTAAGATGGCGCTCTTTTCTTGGTTGGTCGCCTCGCGGTTGATGGCGTTTGACGCAACGAACACTACGCTTCTTACGTTTTCGCTTTGGTTAAAAGTAGCGTATTCGTAAGTGACTACGTCATTTTCGCCCGCCGTTTTGATAAACGCTATACCGAAGAAATCTCTGTTCACGTTGTTGTACTTAATGTTGGTAAGCGCGCAACTGAAAAGATATCCGTCGCCTTCTATCGCGAGAACGCCGGGGTCGGTTTCCTTTTCGTTGGTTATCTCGATAATGCCGAGCGTTTGAGTAGGATACGCCGTGTGAAGTTGAGCAATATAGTCGGACTTGATATTGTTGTCCGTCAGCATAAAGTTGGGTACGATGAGCATACCGAAGGTTTTATTTTCGTCGGCAACGACTTCCGCGTACTTACCCGCTCCGACTTTCGCGCGGAAACGAATACCCGTGCTATCCGCTTTATACCTTATGGAAGCGCCGTACTCCATTCTGAAGTAGGTCGCCTCGCCGTCCGCCCAAACGACGCTCTCGTTGGCTTTCATAAACGTCGCGAGCGAAAAAATAAGCGAAAGGGTCAATACCGCAAGCAATATCTTAAAAAGATTATCGTGTAACGTCTTTTTCATATTCTCCCCCTTATCCATCAATCGAAATCGTACGGATCGTCCGAATAAAATTCGTCGTCCTCGTTGAGCCCGCCGGAAGCAAGCAAAACATCGCCCATGGTGCATAAAACGATTTCCGCTTCAGGCAAAATAAACTTTTTCTTTTTCATAATTATCTCCTTCATGATCAGACCTTAACGCGTCCGATCACTTTATTCCTTTTATAACTTGGTAGAAGGCGTTTGCGATTATTGCGTAACCGCTGTCCTTCCAGTGTACGCCGTCGAGAATGTCGTCTTTGTGGTTGGTGGTAGGCGTTAAAATATCGGCGAGAATGCAACCCTTTTCGGCTGCCAACTGCTCGACTACGGGGTTTACCGCGTATTCGACGTTAAGCCCGCGAGCCGTGTAATGCGCTTGATTACCCGAATCGAGATCGTACATCTTGGGCGGTTTGGCTACGACGACGGTGACGTTCGGATTGACGTTTCTGTACGCCGCGATAAGTTGCTCGTATTTGGTCTTAAACAGCGCCTGTTTGCCCGTGCCTGCCACGCCGTAAGTAGTTCCCCAGTTGAGATAATGCGCGTCGTTGGTACCGAACATTATCAAAACTACGTCCGCGTTGAACATTAAACTATCGGAATAGTTTCCGAGATCCCAGTAGGAATACGTCCAACTTTGCAGTTCGTTTTGGGGCAGGATAGCGCCGCCCGGGTAACCGAAGTTATTTACTATATAATCGGAACCGAGCATATTCTGCAATAGTTCGGGATAGGTATTGCCGAAACTTGCGCCCTGACCGTAAGTAATGCTGTCACCAACGCATGCGACCTTTATCTCGTTGCCGGGAACGTACGAAGGCGAGCGCAGACAAACGTTCGGACCCCAGGTTTTAACGGCAAAATACGCGCCGTTTGGCAGTTTGTTGGCGTCTTTTATCGTTCCGCCGTTATAGGTCACGCCGTCGATATGGAAGTTTTCTTCAAAGACCACCTTCTTGCCGTTTACGAATATCTTTATTTCGGTTGCGGAAGAGGTATCGGTCATTACGATATCGAACCTGTTCCAAGCGTTTTCGACGTAGCCCGCGTCCTCCGCAGACATTTTGGTCATCCAGTCACCGACGGTCGTCCTTTGCATAAACAAATATCCCCATTGATAGGCAAGAACGTAATGGTCGGAGTCGTTATTGAGGTTTTGGTTGGCTCTGAATCGAATGGAAAATCCGTTTGAGCCGGTCGCGTCGCTCTTCAGCATGAAAGTCATGCGCTTGTCAGCCGAATAGCCGACGTTGGCGCTTATATTGCTGTATTGAAACTTTACTCCGCCGTCGTAAGCGATGGGCGCGTTGCCGCCGTCATCGGGCATTTGCTGCCAGAAGGCGGGAGTATAAAACCCGTCGGGCATCTCGGAAACGGCGGTGATGGTCTCGGGCTCGGTTGCGGGGCTTTGCTCGGCTTTGAACTTTGCCGTAGCGAAAACGTCGCTCGAAAGGTTTGCGATCGTAAACTTACCCGACGAGAGTTCACCCGTCTTATCCTGATTGTTTACGAACAGGCTTTCAATTTGATAGCCCGAATCGGGTGTCAAAGTGATGGTAAGCGTTTCGCCCTTTAACAGCTTTCCGTTCGTCGCGTTTGACGTTATCTCCCCGCCGTTGCCGTCGACCGACAGATTGACCGAATAATATGTACTCTCGGATGAGCCGCTACCAGTCGAATTTTGTGTTCCGCCGTCGGGAGTCTTTGCGCACGCAAACAGCGAACAGCAAGTAAGGACCGTCGTCAACGCCGCGGCAAACACGGATAAAAGCCTTTTTGTCATACAATTCTCCTTCATAATTTTGTCTTATCTTTGATCGGTTATCAACAACGTTTTGCCGACAAAAAACTTTCAAATCGATTAGCGAGCCGTGTTTTGCGTTTTTTCAAAACGCAAAACCGCCCCGGGGCGGAAATCTGCTCGTTATACTAAAAAAATATTACTGGTTATCAACGTATTTTTTATCAATAATAATACGTCCAGTCGTAGCCGGAAGAGGAGAAATCGGATTGCGAAGCGGAAGTCGACTGACTTTGCTCGGCGGAAGCGCTTTGACCTGCCGACGCGCTCTTTTCCACCTCGTCGTCGCTCGAATCGGAAGGCTCGCCCGACTCGTCGGACGGGCTGTTATCTTCAACCGATAGATAGGTTTGGTCAAAAACGTCTTCATCGCTTTGACCGAAAGATGTAATCCGGCTATCGGTCGACGACCTGTTCGGCATTTCGTTGACCGACAAAACCTTCACGTTACACCCCACGACCGTTATCAAAGCGACAACTACTATAATAACCGCTATAATCGAGCGTAATTTCATCATCTTCATCCATCCTGCAAAATGGTCATGCATATAGTCAAACGGGCGCAGTACGCCCTTTTGTTTTATACATATTATCACAGTCGAAATGCAATGTCAATACCAAACTCCAAAAAAAATCATCAAATTAAATCATAAAAACAGTTAGTTGTAAAAATTCCGCTTATTAAGCCGTTTTTTATTTTTTTGAAAATAAACTTTTTTTGCAAAATAACGTTCGGCTTCATCTTGACGATTTTGCTCGTATCAACCTTCTAAAAAAACCTAACGCCGTGAAAAACAAATTCGGACAGATAAAAATAACGCGGATGACGATAATGTAAATCGACATTATTCGTAAAAAACACTTGTAATTAACTTTGAACCGTGATATAATAATAAAAAATTTGTGAAAATTAAGTGAGAAAATGAAATGTTAAGTTACGGTTTTTTCGATTATAAGTACAGCCCGAACATGAACGGCGTCGAAAAAGAAATGTTTACAACTCCGCACATAGTTTATATTATTGCGGGCATTATTTTGACCTTCGTTATAAGTATTCTTCTTCGCAACATCGGCAAAAAGAAGGTCGACGTTTACGTTAAAGTCATGTCAATCATGACTTTACTTCTTGAAATCGTAAAGATAACTTGGGAAAGCTACTGGGATATTACGACTGGGCGCGGCTTCAACTGGGAAGGGCTCTTGCCTATCTACACCTGCTCGCTCTACATCTACACGCTTTTGGTAGCCGCCTGGACCAAAGGTAAGGCAAGACACATCGCTCTATCCTATATCACGACCATTTCGCTTTTGAGCGGTGCTATCGGAATAGTTTACTGCAACGGTCTCAACTACTATCCGTTCTGGACGTTCGGCGCGTTCTACTCGCTCTTTTTCCACCTGTCAATGTTCTTTACCGGCGTATTCCTGCTTATCACGGGATACTACGAACTCGAATGGAAGGATATCTACCTTTGCGAGATCCCCATGGTAATGCTATCCGTTATAGCCGTTCCCATCAACTACGCATTAGGCTCCGACTATATGCTTTTGCACGACGCAGGTGGCGTTCCCTTTATGCAGGATTTGGCGCCCGTCATGGCTGAACATCATTTGAGATGGCTGTTCTCCATACTCATGCTTGCGGCGTACCTTATCGTCAGCGGCGCTGTCGTTTGCGTTTACAAACTGGTCAAATGGATTATCAACAAGACCAAACGCCAAGAACCCGTCCAAGCCGACGGACAAGCCGAATAACCGTTTATTCTTAAATATCGTGAGCGCCCTTTACGCGGTAAAATCCCGCGTAAAGGGCGTTTTTTGAAAGTGGAGAGTGGAAAGTGGAAAGTGGAAATGTGGATACGAAAATTATATGATAATTTGTTTGTTCCATATCCGACTTTATAACTAACCACTAATCTTATTAAACAAAGACAATGAAAGATTATGGTTGATATTTTATGGTAAATTGGAGAGTTGCCTTTTGAGAGTGGAGAGTGGAAAGTGGAAATATGGATAGGAATATTATATGACATTTTTTGTTCGATACTATGCTTGTGAAATAAATAATAATATGATTTTAATACCGCATAATAAACGGCGATAGCCCTGACTAAGGTCGGTCTATCGCCGTTTGATGTTTTTTAGAAAAGTTTATTCTTGCGTCAGCATATATAATATGCAAATCATCAATTCCACTTTCCGCTCTCAACTTTCCACTTTTCTCACACGGTCAGTTCCGCTTGTGAGTATACCACGAAGTAGTCGACGTTGGTAGCGTCGTAAGAGGCGGTCGTAAAGGATATAACGTTATCGCCTTCTGTCAACTCGACTTGAACGAGCAAATACTCAACCCAGTCGTGCCAAGGATTGCTTCCCGCGGGAATAGTAACGTTTACGGGTATGGTCGAACCATTCAACGTCAAATTGAACCAGTCGGAAAATCTCGCCTGAAAATCTCTTCTTGACAAGCCTATCGCGATTATCGCCGTGCAATTTTCTTTAGCGGTAACGGTGAAAGTCATGCTCTTGCCCGCTCCGCCCGCGACGTTTCCGAGATATCCTTCGGCGCTCGACCCGTTGCCTTGGCGCAGGGCGATATTGCCTGTCAACGTCACCTTGTCGCTTTCGGCTTCCACCTTGTAGGCGGTCATGCCTTCAACGCTTAAAGGCTCCTGTTGTTCGCCCGACTCTTCGCCGAATATATCCGAGCCGTCGCCCAAAACTCTATTCATATAGTTGAGCCTGTTTTTCAGCCAAGCCGAAAGATAATCGGCTGCGTCCGCCTGAGTTTTGAAAGTTGTTACAACGCGTAGCAACTCCCCGCCGACGTTCATACCCATATTGTTCCATCTCGTATAGTTGCGAGCGTAGGCTTCGGCGTAGGTGGTCTTATACTCTGCTATTAAGGCAAGCCAATTGTCAAACACTTCGTATTTTAGAATTTGGCTCCATTTTTCCTTTAACAACTGTTTGAACCAGTCTTGATCTTTCAATAGTTTGAGCCAAGCGTTGCCCGTGCTTGCGATATAATCGCCTTGCGCGTTCTCGACCGACTTGATACCGAGCGCGGAGTCAAAATCCCAAGGCGCCTGGAAGGTAAGCTTCTTATCGCCGTCGGCGCTCATATCGAGGCTCATATTGAAACTTGACCAACCGATATCGGGATCGCAACAAATCTCGTTGATGATATACGCGTCGACCAAAGAGTTTACGTTGATGACCTTTTCGATAGCCTGTCTTGCAGAAGTCAGCGTTGCGTCTTCAACCGCCTTGCCCGTCGCCAAATTCAAGGAATACAGACCTTGATTGCGTATAGCGCGATAGGCGATTTCGTATACGGATTCCAGACAACTCTTCAGATAGTCGCGCTGAGCGGCGGAATACACGTCGCTCGCGATGGAATAGCCGTTATTGCCGGAATTCCACGTCTGATAATAATTTATGGTAAACTGATTGAGTTCGGCTTCCCATCTATAATAGCCGTCGTACTCGAAAAAGTACCCTATATCAACGCCCTCGTAGTTTTTCGCCGGCTCGTTTATATCCACTCTGCCCGCGCCCGTTTGCTGCTGCTCGGCAAGAAGATACACGCCGTTATACGCGCCGTTTATATATACTTCGACGAAGCGGAAGTCGGAAGTGTACAAATCGTCCGAACCCATTATCGTCTTTCCGAGATAGAAAGCCGTAGCGTTGCGGAGCATGGACGAATCCTTCCATTCCGCAAGAAGCACCCAACTCTTGTATGCCTGCCCGTCGTTAAGCCCGCACATGGCGCGCTTTTTATCGAATTTGATCCTTATCGGGCGCTTGGGATAGGAAGAAGTGTAGTTGCCCCTTACCTTTACTTGCCCGCTCACGTTTTCAAATTCGCCTTCCCCGCAGTTGGATAGCGAAATTGTCGAAGCGACGTAATTATATACCGGCAGTTCGCCGTTCATACCCTTGTGTTCGTCGGGATTGATGAGCGAACTGTCGTCTATGGCGATACCGTCCTGTGTAGCGATATCTATTCTCGGCAAGGTCGTACTTATTATCGGCGAGAAGGAATATTTTTCCTTTAAGGGATCGACGGGTTCTTGTTCTCCGCCCTGTCCTTGGCTGTCGCTTGTCGATTGTTCGCCGCTCTCGCTCGACGACTGGTCTTGACTATCGCTCGACGACTGGTCTTGACTATCGCTCGACGACTGGTCTTGGCTGTCGCTTGCCGACTGGTCTTGACTGTCGCTCGACGACTGTTCAGCGCTTTCGCTTGAAGACTGTTCGTCGCTTTCGCTTAAAGACTGTTCGTTACTATCGCTTGACGACGGCTCGTCGTCTTGATCGGCGGAACTTGTCGTAGAGACGCCGCCCGAATCGTCGCTCGGCGCGTTTACGCTCGAACTTGCGTCAGAAGAATTTTTCCCGCCGCTTATCATCGGTTTACACGCCGACAACAGAGTGATGGAAAATGCCAGCGCTACGACGAGCAAAACGCTAAGTTTTTTGAATAACCCCTTCATTTTTATATCTCCGTTCATAAATTTATATTTTCACGAAAAATCTTCTTGTCGAAGATTTTTCCGTAAGAACTATGTAAAAGTGGAAAGTGGAAAGTGGAAAGTTGAAATATGGATACGAAAATTATATGATAATTTATTTAATCCATATCCGACTTTTGAACTAACCGCTATACTTACTCCAACAAAGACACAGTCAGTAAATCATCAAAGTTGATGTTTATTAGAAAAGTCTATTCTCGCGACAGCATATATAATATGCCATTCATCAACTCCACTTTCCACTCTCCACTTTCCACTCTTTATTGCAACTCCACTCTCCACTTTCCACTCTCAACTTTCCGTTCACTTTCCGATGTATTCGGTAAAGAAGCGTGAAAGCGTTTTTTGGGTTGAAATGGTCGATTCGTAAGTATCTTCGCAGGAAGTGCGTATTTTAGCCCACTTTTGTTTTATTTGGTCGACGGAATCGTTCCAAGGGTCGACCTTTTCGGCTTTGGTCATATAGAGCCCCCAACCGAGATACCTACCGTTAGGTGAGTTGACTTTGTAAGTCCAACTCGTCCAACTATACCCGTATTGCCCCTCGATCAAATCGAGCGTATCCTGCCACTGCTTTTCAATGCCGTAACAGGTAAATTCGCCTATCAAAATCGGAAGGTTGAAGTTAGCGGAGCCGATACCCGCAAGGCGGAGCCTCCAGGAATCGTAATGTGCTTGTACGCTATCTGTCGTGCCGCTGCTTTCCTTCGTGTAGTGATGGAAGGAATAACTTACGTTGTCCGTCCAACCGTACGTTTCCGGATATGGGAGATTTTTTTCCGTCCAACACGACTCGATGAAGATAACGTGCTTATCGCCCGTCGAGCGAATGGTTTTATATAGTTCGTCGAAGTAGTTCCAGTGATACTCTTTTGTGTCGCCCGCCTTTTCGCCCGGTTCGTTCAGTAGGTCGTACCCCGCAACGCCGGGGTGGTTTTTGTACCTTTCGGCGATGGCTTTCCATAAGGCGGTAGTTTTAGCCTTGTTTTGCTCGTTGGAATAGAAATCAACCTCGGAAGCCGAACTCATGGTCTCGCCGCTGTGATCCTGCCCGTTTTGCGAGCCATACGCACCGTGCATATCCAAAATTACGTATAAACCGTAATAGTTGGCGTCATCTATAAAATAGTCCAAAATCGTAAAATTATACTTTTCGCCGTTTATTCTCGGAACGTTATGATAGTCGGGATCGACGGTCATATAGGTAAACGGCAGACGAATTACGTTCATGCCCGTATTTGCGATTCGCTCAAAATCCTTATCCGCCCAAAAGTTCTCACGATAGTACGCCCAAAGGTTAAGAGTAGTCTGTTCGCCGAATCTGTCCATAAACGCTTGCGTAATATTTTTGTGCGTGGTATTGACGGCGCACATCCAGGATTCGGTCACGAGATAACCGCCCGCGTTTACGCCTCTTAGTACTATCTCTTTTCCTTTTCCGCCGTCAAGACAGAGTTTTTTGCCGTTCACTCCTATCATAGACAGGTTCCCGTAATACACGGGCTCTATCGGCTTTTCGTCGGTTTTCGTTTTGCAACCGACCGAGAAAACGAGCGAAAAAGCCGTCAATATAACGATAAATAACGATAAAAATTTTTTCATTTATCAGTATCTTTTTATAAAAGTGGAAAGTGGAAAGTGGAAAGTGGAGTTGCGGTCGGACATATTATATATGCTGACGCAAGGATAAACTTTTCTATAAAACATCAACTTTGATATTTTATTGTCTTTGTATTTGTTTAATAAGATGAGTGGTTTGTTCAAGAGTTTGATATGGAATAAAACAAATTATCATATAATTTTCGTATCCATATTTCAACTCTCCACTTTCCACTCTCCACTTTCACATTGCCCTCACGGGTTTTTCTTTACTAAAAAGAAAAACCCATGAATTCCTTTTTTTATTTTACAATATGTCAAGGGCTTTGTCAATTTATTTTGAAAATTTGAATTCCTTTTATTTTTTACAGGTGCAAAAACAACCATTCAAACAATGATTTTTTTACAATGAAAAATTTTTTGTAAATTGTATTGAAAACCGCGACGGTATATGATATTATAATAAATGACTTTAATGCTTTTAGGGAGGTCAAACGAAAAATGAAAGCAAAAAAGATTATTGCGATAGTTGCGGTGGCGCTTATAATAGCGGTCTTCGGCACGGCTAACGGAATAGCGTTTTCCATGTCGAACATAATCACCGAATGGCTATGCGGATACTCGACGGGCGCGTCGGATAACTCCATGCTCCGTCAGGAAGGAGAGGCTCTTGCCAAGCAAATTCAAGGCGAAGGAACGGTACTGTTGCAAAACGACGGCGACCTTCTTCCATTAGACATAGCTACAACGCCCAAAGTCAACGTTTTCGGCTGGGCGTCAACCGAATGGGTGTACGGCGGCTCGGGGTCCGGGCAGGTCATCAACCCGAAAACCGACCTATACAAGGCTTTTGACGATTACGGTATAACTTACAACTCGGAACTTAAATCGGCTTACGAAAGTTTCAGATCCAACCGTCAGTATTCCGACGCTCTGCATAGTTTTAACTATGAGTTCAGTCGGCTTTACGAACCTACGATGTCGTATTTTTCGGACTCTTTACTCAATCAAGCCAAGCAGTTTTCCGATACGGCGATAGTCGTTCTCGGCAGGGTTTCGGGCGAAAGTAACGACGCGCCTAAAACTCAATATAAAATAAATGCGAGAAACGGTTCGGTCGTTACCGACAACACGAGGACCTATCTTGAAATTTCCACCGAAGAAGAAGCGCTTTTAGGTTACGTCGGAACAAATTACGAAAACGTCATCGTCATTATAAACTCGGTCTGCACGATGGAACTCGGGTTTATGGAAACCATCCCGGGGCTTGACAGTTGTCTCTTGGTCGGCGGAACGGGAACGACGGGCGCAAGCGTTATCCCCGAAATTATATACGGCGATGTAACGCCTTCCGGCAAAACGGTCGACACCTTCCCCTACGCGCTCGAATCGGCGCCTTCCTACGCCGATACGGGTTCGGGTAACGATTCCACAAACTTTTACACCAACGGTTCGGATTTTTACCCCGTTAAAGATGAAAAAGGTAATACCGTTCAACACACCAACGGCAGTCACTACGAACCGTACAAAGGAGTTGCGTACACCGATTATCGCGACGGCATTTACGTCGGTTATAAGTGGTACGAAACCGCCGACGAAATGCATTATTGGGACGTTGAAGGCGGCTACGGCAACGTCGTTCAATACCCCTTCGGCTTCGGATTATCTTATACGTCGTTTACTTGGGAAGTCGTTTCCGTCATCCCCGCGAACGGCTCGTCGCTCACCAAAAACGGCGCGATAGAGATCAACGTAAGAGTTAAAAACGTCGGTTCTTATCCCGGTCAGGACGTCGTTCAGGTTTACTACAATCCCCCTTACACCGTGGGCGGGATCGAAAAAGCTTCTGTAAACCTCGTAGCGTTCGACAAGACCACCAAGATCTTGCAGCCGGGCGAAGAACAACTTTTATCCTTAAAGTTCAACGTTGAGGACATGAAGTCCTACGACTGTTACGACGCCAACGGCAACGGCTTCGAGGGCTACGAGTTGGAAAAAGGCGACTACGTTATCACTTTGAGAACGGACTCTCACACCGTAAAAAATACCGAGAGAGCGACGCTTACTTATAAGGTCGACAGCAATATCACCTACCCCGTCGACACGGTCACGGGCGCTACCGTTGAAAACCTTTTCACGGGCGCAAACGTTACCGATGGCGTTGCCATTGACGGCAACAGCGACGGCTCGGCTCAAATAACCTATCTGTCAAGAGCCGACTTCGAAGGCACCTTCCCCGCTCAAAAGGCGGCTGACCGCGCCATGACGACGGCGGTAAGAAACCTTAACCTATTTAATCAAACTCAATTCAACGCTATGCTTGACGAAAATGACCAACCCGTTCAAGCAGGACAAGCGTCAACGCTCGGTTTGGTATTCGAGAATAAGCAAATAACGCAACTCGGCATACTTTTAGGGTACGACTTCACCGCTCCCGAATGGGAAGAAGTCCTTGACTCCATCACCCTTGCCGAAATGCAAAATCTCGTTCTTCACGGATACGTTCACACGAGAAAAATCGACTCGGTCGGCAAGCCCGAAACGAGAGATCTGGACGGTCCTAACCAAATAGGCTCGTTTACGGGAGAGACGGGCACCACCGGTTTCAACTCGGTAGTCGCGGCGCAAACCTGGAACGTTCAACTGGTTTACAACATGGGCTTGACCATCGCAAAAGAAGCGGCTGCAAAAGGCATCAGCGGCTGGTACGGTCCCGGCGTAAACATTCACCGTTCGCCGTTTGCTGGCAGAAACTTCGAGTATTATTCGGAAGACGCGTATCTGTCGGGCGTTATGGCGGCAAACGCAGTCAAGGCGGCTAAGAACGCGGGCGTTTATTCCTTCGTCAAGCACCTCGCCCTCTACGAAACGGAGAGCGGACGTGACGGAATGTACACCTGGCTTACCGAGCAGGCGCTCCGAGAAGTGTACGTCAGACCTTTCGAGATAGCCATAAAACAGGGCGGCGCTACGGCGATAATGACCTCTTACGGAAGGATAGGAGCCGTCTGGACGGGCGGTAGCAAAGCGCTACTTACCGAACTCGTTCGCACCGAATGGGGATTTAACGGAGCCTTCCTTACCGACTACGCCGACCATCAGGAATTTATGAACGGCGATCAGATGTTGCTCGCCGGCGGCGACCTTTGGATGGACGGCTACTCGAATAACGGCACGTTCAAATATTCAACCACTTCCAACACCTTCCGCCAAAATTTGAGAAGAGCCGCAAAAGATACTCTCTATATGTGGCTCAACGCCTTGGCTACCAACGCAACATACAACGAGGACGAAGATAACGTTCCTATAATCACTTCCGTTCCCGAACTCAACTTCGCTTGGTGGATACCCGTTCTTATCGGCGTAGACGTGATAGTCGCAGGCGGCTGCGCGCTTTGGATAATATCGGCTTTCAAAAAGAAAAAGCAAATCCCCCAAGCGTAAAACACGCTTAACGCAAAAGTTGAGAGTGAAAATAAGGATCGAATAATTATATAACCTTTTGATTATCAAATATTCGATTTACACTTTAACTACATTATTCAAATATTAAAATACGGCGGTAGCCCGAAACAAAACTCGGGCTACCGCCGTTTAATTATTATAGAAAAGTCTATCCTTGCGACAGCATATATAATATGTAAATCCGCAACTCCACTCTCCACTCTCAACTTTCCACTTTTTAATGTTTTTCAGTCGCTTAGTTTTTTAACGTAACTTCTTCTACGCTTATGCAGCTCGTTATCGAACCTACGCCATTGATTTATCATATTGTGATTATCTTCAAGGTTTAAGTTGGTTTCGGCGTACTCGATATCGTCGTCGTGAAGCATTTGCATCAAGCCCGCCATTATCGCCGAACTGACGCCCTTTTGAGCGTAGTCGGGGCGAACGCCGATAAGCCCCAAATCAAGCACTTTGGGGTGCTTTATCGCCTTTAACAGGCGGAATATTGCGGGAATGGTCAACTTGCCCTGCGACGGCTGAACGGCTTTCGAGAGCGACGGGAAGCAAATGCCGAGGCAAACTATCTCTTCGTTCTTATCAAGAATGACGGTGACGTATTTCAAACTCATAATGAGCTTAAAGTTATCTATCATCATCTTTTTCATGCTCTTCGTAAAAGGCACGGTACCGTAAAGGTTTTCGTACGTTTTGTCGAGAAGCGAAAAAAACTGATCGGAATACTTTTTCAAAAACTCGTCTACGTTCTTCGCCGTGCCGAAATGAAGGTCGTACTTTTTGAGCATCATTTGCGAGACTTTGACAAGTTTTTCGTCAACTTCCTTGACGTGGAATATCTTTCTTTCCACCCAGTCGACTTCCTTTTTATACCCGCAGTTCTCGATAAGTTTAGGATAATACTCGTAGTTGTACTGCTCCTCAAAGGTGGATAGTTGGTCGAAGCCTTCTATCAAAAGCCCTTCCCTTTCAAGATCTGAAAACCCTAACGGACCGCAAACGGTGTCCATACCTTTTTTTATCGCCCAGTCTTCGACCGCCTTAAATAAAGCGCTGGCAACTTGCTGATCGTCGATGGAGTCAAAACGGGTAAATCTTACTCGCTTTTCGCCCGTTTTGAGATTTGACGCCTTTTGCAGTATTCCGCTTATCCTGCCGACGGTTTTGCCGTCGCGCACGGCGAGATAGTAAACGTACTCGCAGGTATCGGCGTAAACGTAGTCGTCGTCGAAAATCTTTTTCTCGTCCATATAAAGGGGCGGAACGAAGAACTGACAGTTTTTGTAAAGTCTCAACGGGAATTCCAAAAATTCCTTTTTTTGTTTTCTCGTTTTTACTTCGGTTATTTCAAGCATGATTATCTCCGTTACGGCGTAAAGCCGAAGTTTTTAATGGTTTTTCAAAAAACAAAATCAAAAACCCGAGTTTTTACTAACTTCGGGTTTTCTCGTATTTCAGTTAATAATTATCTATGTTTTGCGTGAAAACAAACGCCCATGGAGTTGGGACCGCAATGGCTGCCCGCCGTGGGGTTGACGGGGTGGATCTCTACGTTATCGAGTTTGCCGAATTTGGCTTCCAGTTTTTCGACCACCCTTTCGGCGTCCGCCAAACAGTCGCAATGACCTATGACTATACGGTGATTTTTAATATCGTCGCCAAGTTCTTCAACGTATCCCACCAGCGTATCGAGCGCTTTTTCCTTGCCGATAGCCTTACCTACGCTCTCCATTTTGCCCTCGGCGCTCATATAAATTATGGGGCGAATACCTATAACGCCGCCGAAAAACGCCGCGAAACCGCCAACTCTTCCGCTCTTACGGAAAAATTTAAGGTCGTTGGCGAAAAAGTAGGTTGCGAACTTGTCCACTTCCGTTTCCGACCATTTCAAGATTTCTTCAACGGAATTTCCCGCAAGTATCATATCGCCTATTTCGCAGGCAATGTTGTAACTCGGAATGGTTATGCCCTTGGTATCTATCTCGTAAAACTTCCTTTCGGGATATTTTTGTTTGAGTTCTTCAAGCGCCATATTCATAAACCCGAATGTCGCCGTCATCTTCGCCGAAAAATGGATATAACAAATATCGTTGCCGGCGGCAAACTCAGGCTCGAAATAGTCGATATACGCTTGCTTTGATAAAGCGCTAGTGGTGGGCAATTCGTTAGCCTTCAATTCTCTCAACCTTTGATAAAACTTTTTATCTTCAAAGGTATCGAAGTCAACATACGGCAAAACGTTCGCTCCGTCGAGCGAGTAGGGCATACTGATTAGTTTGTAACCGTATTTTTTCGCAACCTCCGGGGTTACGTCGCAATCGGTGTCGGTAAAATAAGTGATCATTTTTCTCTCCTTATAATCGTTTTTTTTCGGCTTTTTTATAATTTTTGCCGAATAAATCATAAAAGCCGATATTACTCGGCTGATTGTTTTCTCGGGGCGTACTTGGCAAGCTTTTCTTCAATGGCTTGGTTTATTCCGCCGTTTTGCATTTTGTACGCTTGAATTATGCAGTTTTTGACCGTTTTGGCTATTCCATTGCCGTGGCACTTGACGATTATCTTCTTTGTACCCAGCATGACCGCGCCGCCGTAATTGCGGTAGTCCATATAGTCCTTCTTTTCCATTATGGACTTTTTAAGCAAAAGCGCGCCCAGTTTGTTTTTAAGACTGCTCGTGAATACCTGTTTGAACATTTTGAGCATTTCAAGGCAGGCGCCTTCCGTGGATTTTAACAGGACGTTGCCCGAAAACCCGTCGCAAACGACAAGGTCCATATCCCCAGTCAACAGCGTTCTGCTCTCCATATTGCCGACGAAGTTTATACATTCGGTGGATTTAATAAGCGAATACGCCTTTTGGCGCAGGGGATCGCCCTTGTGCTCTTCCGTGCCGACGTTAAGCAGCGCGACTTTTGGTGTCTCCACGCCGTAGGTTATCCGCATATATTCCGAGCCCATAATGGCGAACTGGTGAAGGTATTCGGGCGTACACTCGGCGTTGGCGCCGCTGTCGCAAATGCCGACGAAAGTACCCTTCATCGTGGGAAGAATGGGGCAAAATGCGGGACGAATAACGTTATTGAGCCTTCCGACCTTCAAAAAAGCGCCCGCAAGCAAAGCGCCCGTCGAACCGAGCGACACCATGCCGTCGACGTCCGACTGCGTTTTCAAAAGGTTGATCGCCTTCATCATGGACGAATTTTCGTTTCTGATCGCTGCGGTAGGCTTTTCTTCACCCGAAATAACGTCGGGCGCGTGCTCGATGGAAAGCCTATCTTCGTCGTACGATAACCCTGAAAGCTTTTGTTCGATAATAGCCTTGTCGCCCGTTAAAATAAGATAAAGATCTTTGACTTCTTTAAGCGCTTCGACCGCGCCAAGAACGTTTTCCTTAGGGCTTTTATCTCCGCCGAAGCAGTCCAAAACTATTTTAACCATTTGATTTCCCCTTTGTTTTTGCCGAAAACGGGCGTAATTTACCTTTGCGCCGCATTTCGACTACCGTTATATTATATAAGTAACCTATTTCAATGTCAAACAAAAACGCCCGTTTTGTCTAATTAGCGACTTTTCGGAATTTGTCCGACTTTATAGAAAAGTTTGTTTTTGCGTCAGCAAATATAATATGTCTGACCGCAACTCCACTCTCCATTCTCAACTCTCCACTTTTCCCGTAAGGTACTCTATCGCCTGTCTGTATCCGTCAAAGCCCTTGCCGACTATGACTTTTTCGGCGTAAGTCGAGATAAGGCTGACCTTCCTGTAGTCTTCCCTTGCGGAAATATCGGTCAGATGCACTTCGACGGTCGGAAGATGGACTGCCCTCAACGCGTCCAAAATGGCTACGCTCGTATGAGTATAGCCTGCGGGGTTTATGATAATCCCGTCGAACGAGCCGAGAGCCGATTGCAACTCGTCGATGATGGCGCCCTCGTGGTTGGACTGAAAACTCTTTATTTGAACGCCGCACTCTTTGCCCCATTCAAAAAGACATTTTTCAAGTTCGGCAAAGGTTTTCACACCGTAAACGTTCGGTTCCCTTACGCCGAGCATATTGATATTCGGTCCGTTAACGACTAAAATCTTCATAGGCTTTTATTATCTCCATGACGGTATCTTCTATTTTGCCGTCGTTTGAAACGACCGCGTCGGCGTTGGTCTGATAGACGGGGCGCCTTTGGTCGTAAAGTTTTTTAACGCCGTAAACCGCCGATAAAGGTCTGAAACGCTCGTCAAGTTTATCAAGGTCGCGCTCCAAACAGACCGTCATCGCGTTTGACGTAAGTATTTGAGCGTTTCTATCGTTCAAAAGGCTTCCGCCGCCGCTTGCGATTACGGAGCCGTTTACGCCCAAAAGTCCTTCTATAAGTCGATTTTCGGCAATTCTGAATGAAGACTCGCCGAATTTTACGATATAATCTTCAGGCGATATTCCTTCCCTTTCAAAAAACAGTCGGTCGGTATCGATAAAAGGCTTACATAGTTTTTCGGATAGCCTTTCGCCCACCGTGGTTTTTCCTGAAGACGGCATACCGATAAGGCAAATATTCAAGATCTTTTTCCTGACCTTTTCAATGAGCGTGTCAATTTCTTCGAGCGAAGTTTTTCTATTAAACCAAATGTCTTCCGACCTTACCGCCTGACAAACGAGCATATCCAGCCCGTAGCCGACCGATATTCCAAGTCGTTTGGCTTTTATAATAAGCGGAGATCGTAAGGGATTGTAGCCGCAATCGAAAACAAACTCAAGGTTGTCGAATTTTTCAAGCGTAACGGTTTGATCGAAAAACCGCGCCTTCGAGCCGACGGGGGTGGCGTTTATCAAAACCTGCGTATCTTTTAGTCGGTAACAGTTTTCGTAATTAACCTTTCCGCTTCTCGAAACGAACTCAACGCTCTTCGCGCCCGATAATCGGCAAGCGTAAGTTATCGTATCCTTTGTGGCGCCGCTGCCTAAAATCAAGACGCTTTTACCGAAAAGCGAATAGCCGCGCCTACCTACGGCGTACAAAAAACCTTCGATATCGGTGTTATAGCCCGACTTCTTGCCGTTTTCAACTTTTATCGTGTTTACAGCGCCAACGCTTTTTGCCGCCGTTTCGACCTCGTCAAGAAGCGGCAAAACCATTTTTTTATACGGCGAAGTGACGTTAAGCCCCGAGTACTCTCCGCTTTTAACCAACTTAGTGGCGCTTGAGATATCAAGGCTCAAAGCGTCGTATTCGGTTGACATAAAGGAGTGTACGAGCGGAGAATAACTGTCCGCCACGCTCGCGCCGATAAGGTGATACTTCATAACTTAACTTTGCATTTTCAATGCGACTTCAAATATCCTTTCGTATAGGCTTATAACCGCCGACTTCGTCGGTTCGTCAAGCCCGAACGTCAGTCTTTTTAGGACGTCGTTCTGCCTGTTTTCGTCGTAAGCGCTCGCTCCGTTTTGCTTTTTGACCAAATCAATACGTTTTACGACGTTCAATCTTTTAATAAACAATTGAACTATCTGATCGTCAATAACGTCTATCTCATTGCGCAAGGATTGCAATTTATCCATAGAATTTTTCCTTTTTATTTACGATAAACTCAAATATTCGTCAGCAAGCGCTATAGCCGCCATGCTCTCGACTATCGGAGCGGCGCGGAGCAAAACGCAGCCGTCGTGCCTGCCGCCTATTACTATATTGCACGTCTTACCGCTATTCAGGTCTACGGTCGTCTGACTTTTAGATATTGACGGCGTAGGCTTGAAAGTTACCGTGGCGGTAAGCGGCTCGCCCACGGCTATTCCGCCGAGTATCCCGCCCGAATGGTTTGATAAAAACCTTACTTTGCCGCCGTCAGCCGCCATTTGGTCGTTTGCTTCGCTCCCCACCATACCTGCAAAATCCACCCCGCTGCCGAATTCCACCGCCTTGACGGCGGGTATTGCAAACAGCGCGGACGACAGTTTGCCTTCCAACCCGTCGAAGTATTCGCCTCCGACGGGCTTTAAGCCCTCGACTATACACTCGATTTGCCCGCCTACGCTGTCGCCGTCTCTCGTGACGCTGTCAAGCAGCGTTTGAACTTCATCGAATTTACCGAGCGTTGGGATAACTTCGCCTATCTCCGCCCTTACGCGCTCAACGGTTATTTTTTCCGTCTTATATGAAGGCGCTTTAACGCTCCCTATCCTGCTTATATACGCGGCTATCTCAACGCCTTTAGCCTTCAGATAGTCGGCGCATACGGCGCCTATAACGCAAAGCGGAGCCGTCAGTCTTGCCGAAAATCTTCCGCCGCCCGAAAAGTCGAGCGTGCCGGACTTCAAATACTCTGCGTAGTCGGCGTGAGACGGCCTTGGCTTGGCGTAAAGCGGAGCGTAGTCCTTGTCCGAAACGTCTCTATTATAAAACGTGACGATAAGTTTATCGCCCGTCCGTTCTATCACGTAATCGTCGGCTTCTCTTCTCGAAGTGGAAAACCTTGATTTGGGCGCTCGCCTTGAAAGCATACGGTCGATCGAGTTTTTGTCAACGGGCAAACCGCTCAGCCCGAATACTTGGGCGCCCATCTTCTCGTCGTGCGAGCCGCCGAACAATTCTATTCTTATATTTTTGCCGTTAAACGATGACATCGAACAACCCTCCGACGGCTCTCAAATGCTCCAAAAATGCGGGATAGGATTTAGACAAACTCTCCGCCGCGTCTATTTTACTCTCGCAGTTCGCCCCGCAAGACAGCACGATTTGCGCCATCACTACCCTGTGATCGGAAAACTTCGGAAACTCCGTTCCCTTTATCTCACCCTTTCCGCAAACGACCAGTCTATCGTTTTCCAAGCGACTTTGAACGCCTGCTGCCGAAAGTGTTTTTCGCATTGCCAAAAGCCTGTCGGTTTCTTTATATTTCAACCTATCAACGCCAAAAAAAACGCTTTCCCCTTTTGCGTAAGCCGCCAAGGCGCAGCAAACGGGGAATAAATCGGGGTACAAATTACAATCGAGCTTTATAGGCTTAAACTCGCCCTTTTCGACCGTTACTTTTTCTCCGTCGACATCGACTTTAGCGCCGAAGTCTCTCAATAGGTCGATTATCGCAATATCGGGCTGTTTGCTTTCGGTGTTAAGACGGTCAACGCAAACTCTTCCGCCGACAGCGCCGAGCGCAAAAACGGCGCTTGCCGATGAAAAGTCGCCCTCGACTTTTACCTTCCGAACGCCTTTATATCCGCCCTTGACGGTAAAAGTCCTGCCGTTAAAATCAACGTCTGCTCCGAACGTATTCAAAACGCAAATAGTCGTAAAAACGTAACCGAGGCTGACTATATCGCCGACCACTTGCACCGCTCCGCCGCCCAAATAAGCGAGCGCCAAAAGCGCGCCCGAAAGGTATTGCGAAGTCTTATCGGCGTATAAAACAATTTTTTGACCATTGAAGCTCCCGCCGAAAACCCCGTTTTGAAAAGTCAGTCCCGCGGCAAAAAGCCCGTCTATAACGTCGTTATCCACCCTTTTTTTAAGTTTATCGCTCATTGAAAATGACGTTTTGACATTTAGAGCGCAGACTATCGGAACGAGCATCCTATACAGGCTCGCGCACTCGCCGACGTCAACGTGAGCGCCGCTGACAAAGTTTTCAAACGGGTACAGTTCTACGTCGTCGCCGACCTTAATAGCGTTTGCTCCGAGCGTATTGACGGCGTTTACCGTCAAACGCACGTCGTCACAGTCGCCCGCATTCCTGACGGTCAGTCGTTTTTTTGATAAAAAGCCCGCGATAATATATCTTATCGCGTACGACTTGGACGGCGGACAAACGCATTCGCCGCTTACTTGAAAAGGCTCGATGCGAATTTTCATATCTCTACCGCTTGTTTTAATTGTTCGAGGGTGATTTTTTTGATAGTAGCCTTAAGGTCTTCGCCGACAGCCACGAACGATATATTTTCTCCGTC
>JAFVDA010000017.1 GCA_017478765.1 Clostridia bacterium | reverse complement strand
GGCATAAAGGAGGTGACCTTTTCCGTAAGCGGAAAGGGGGCTTATTCCAAACTCAACTATGAAAGCGGCGTTCCTAGGGTGCAGAGAGTGCCGGAAACCGAATCGCAGGGCAGGATACACACCTCTACCGCGACGGTAGCGGTGCTTCCGGAAGTGGAGGACGTCGAAGTTACAATCGACGAAAAAGACCTTATCATCGAGACCTGCCGCAGCAGCGGGGCGGGCGGTCAGCACATAAACAAGACGGAATCTTGTATTCGCATGGTGCATATTCCTACCGGCATAGTCGTCAACTGTCAGGACGAACGCAGTCAGATAAAAAACCGCGAAAAGGCTATGCGCGTCATGAAGTCAAGGCTGTTTGATTATTACAATACCAAGTATCAGAACGAATATTCCGAAAACAGACGCAATCAGGTGGGAACGGGCGACCGCTCGGAGAGAATAAGGACTTATAACTTTCCGCAGGGGCGAGTCACCGACCACCGCATCAACAAGACCATGTACAGTTTGGAAAACTTCATAATGGGCGACATCGACGAAATGATCGAAGCGCTTCAGATCGCCGACAGGGAAGCAAAACTCGCAGGCGACAAGGAATAACGATTTTTTTGGAACAAAACCTTAAAAATTTTTTGCAAAGTATTGCAAAATGGTAAAAAATAGTTTATTATAATATAAATAAAACTTTTGGAGGACGATATGATTCGTTTGATCTGCGGTCCGAAAGGAACGGGCAAAACAAAAATTATACTTGATGAGGTAAGTAAATCCGTCGAAACCGCAAAAGGTGACATCGTTTTTATTACCGACACTAAAAAGGATTTTACGAGGGGCATCGACTTCAACGTAAGAGTTCTTTATACCGATGAATTTTCAGTCAACAACCCCGTTGCTTTCACGGGATTCGTTAAGGGGCTTATGGCGGGCAACTCCGATATTCAATATCTTTTCATTGACGGATTGGCAAGAATAATCGGCGAAGATATGAAGGACGTCGAAGCCTTCGTCAAATCGCTCGAACAACTTGAACGCGAGTATTCGTTAAGCACGGTTGCAACTATTAGCAAACTCCAAGAAGAGTTTTCCGATAATTATAAGCGTTACGCAGAATAATTCAATGGTAGGCTCGATCGTAAGTCAACGAGCCTACTATTTTTATGTAAATAGGTTTTTTGATAAAAATGGCAAAAATAGTTTTCAGCGCCGTCCAGCCGAGCGGTATCCCCACTATCGGCAATTACGTCGGCGCTATTAAAAATTGGGTTGGCTTGCAAGACGAATACGATTGTATATTTTCCATTGCCGACCTGCATACCTTGACCGTCAGACAGACGCCTGCGGAACTGAGAGCAAGGACGCTCGAACTTCTCGCGTTGTACGTCGCCTGCGGGATAGATCCCGAAAAATGCGTTTTGTTCGCGCAAAGTCACGTTCACGAACACGCGGAACTGACGTGGATACTCAACACGATAACGTCTGTCGGCGAAATGCAACGTATGACGCAGTTCAAGGATAAAAGCCAAAAACACGCCGAAAACGTCAACATGGGGCTTATGGATTACCCCGTTTTGATGGCTGCGGATATACTGCTTTACGGTACGGAATTTGTTCCCGTAGGCGCCGATCAAAAACAACATCTTGAAATAGCGCGCGACCTTGCAATGCGCTTTAATTCGCGTTATAGCCCCACTTTCGTGGTGCCCGAACCGCTTATTCCCAAATGCGGCGCAAGGGTGATGAGTTTGCAGGATCCTTCGTCGAAGATGTCGAAAAGCGACTTGAATTTGAACGGGTTTATCTCTATGGACGATACGCCCGAAGAGATAGTCAAAAAGTTTAAGCGCGCCGTGACCGACAGCGACAGTCGCGTTTGCTTCGACGAGCAATCAAAGCCGGGGGTTTCCAACCTTATGACCATATACGCTTTGTTTACCGATAAGACCGTTTCCGAAGTTGAAGCCGAGTTTGACGGCGTTGGATACGGTGACTTCAAACAAAGGGTTGGCGAGGCGGTCGCCGAAACTTTGAAGCCCATTCAAAAGAGAAAAGCAGACCTTTTGAACGATAAGGATTATTTGTTCTCCATTTTGAAAAGCGGCGCCGAAAAGGCTTCTTATATAGCCATGAAGACCTTGAGAAAGGTCTACAAAAAGGTGGGCTTACTGCAAATATAATATTGGTCGCCGAACGTGGCGTTCGATTTTATCGAGAAAGTACTAAAAATGTTTGGATACGTTAAACCCGACAATCCGTACCTTTACTTAAAGGACGACAATCTGTATAGAGCGCTTTACTGCGGAGTATGCAAGTCTATCGGAGCCACCTGCGGACAGATGGCGCGGTTCTCGCTTACCTACGACGTGGCTTTTTTGTCGGCGATAGCGCATAACATTCTTAATGAAGACGTTGAGATAAAAAAATCTCATTGCGTCATTCACCCCATAACCAAAAGACCTATCGCCAAGCGGACAAAACTCAGCGACAGGCGTGCGGACGTCAACGTTATTCTTGCATATTACAAGTTGACCGACGACGTTACCGACGAAAAAAAAGGCGGACTCAAACGACTGTTTTTGAAAAACGCTTACAATAAAGCCAAGCGACGAGAGCCCGTTATCGACCAAATAGTAAGGAGCGATTATTTGGCGCTCACCGAGTTGGAAAATAGCGGAACGGACAGCGTTGACAGAGTTTGCTAACCGTTTGCCGATATGCTCGCTCGAATATCCGACGAAGTACTTGGCGATAAAAAGACGGCGGATACGCGCAATATCTTTTACCTTCTCGGCAAGTGGATCTACTTAATCGACGCGATAGACGATTACGATAAGGACTTCAAAAAAGGCGAATACAACGTGTTTATAAAGGCTTATAACGCCGACAGCGCAAGTTCGCTTATAAAGGATAGGGGCGATGAAATAGCGTTTACTTTCAACTGGATATTTTCCGAGATAAACGCGTCGCTTGAAAGGGTGAAGTTTTACTTTAACGCAGACCTTGTCAAGAATATTTTAGTAAGAGGGTTGCCGACGGCGACCAAGGATATAGTCCAAAGGAAATTAAAAAATGTTAGATAGAGAGTATAAGATTTTAGGTTTATCCGCCGACGCTACCGACGAGCAAATAGATAAAGCCTATTTTGAACTAAAAGCCAAATACGAAGAGGATAGATTTTTGGACGGCGAAGAGGGTAACCGAGCCGCTCAGAAACTTACCGAACTCAACTCGGCTTACGATGAGATAAAAAATTATCGCTCGCAAAGGTCGGGCGCGGAAAGAGGCGAAAAACTGTCCGCGATAGATCAGGCTATAAAAGACGGGGATCTTATGAAGGCTCAACAACTCTTGGACGAGTTCGACGAGCGAAGCGCCGAATGGCATTACTTGCAGTCGGTCGTCTTTTATAAGAAAAACTGGATGAACGAGTGTAAAAAACAGTTGGAGATAGCCAAACAAATGGACGCTTCCAACGAAAAATACTCCAAAACCTACGACCGTCTGATCGAAAAAATGAACGCGAACGCAAACGGCGGAGCCACGCGCGGCGGAAACGACGCAAACGGAAATCAAAACAGGTACGCAAGCTACAGCGAAAACGGTGACAACGCTCCGCAAATGGGCGGAGACAGTTGCTTTGATTTTTGCTGCAGAATGGCGATTTGCAATCTTTGCCTTAATTGCCTGTGTAATTGCAGATAATGAAAAACGCGAAGATCATAGCGTTATCGGCGGTCACCACGGCGTTTGCCGTAATATTTTTAGTGGTCGGCAGTTACTTTCCGACGCTGTCTTTGTCGGGCGCGTTTATGGCGAGCCTTACGATGATGATACCGCTGTCGAAAAAATCGTATAAAGGCGCGTTGTTGTGTTTTTTGGCAACGAGTATATTGTCAATGCTCGTCTCCGGCTTTCGCTGGGACGCAGTATTTCCTTTTATGGCGTTTACCGGGCTTCATCCGATAGCCAACTATTTCATAAAAGAACGCAACTTGAATAGGATACTATTCACCGTATTGAAGGATATTTGGTTCGTCGGCGCGCTCGTCTTGACGCAACTTATCACCAAGTTATACGTCGGGGAAAACGAATTTTTGAATAAATATATCTATCCCGTATTGATAATAGGCGGGGCGATAGTCTTTCCGTTATACGATTTTTTGATGATGGGATTTCAACGTTCGATCGTGGCTATCATAAACAGGTTAAAATTATAAAATGAAAAAGAACGACTTGATAAACGTTAAGATCCAAGACCTTGGCGTCAATGGAGAAGGAATAGCGCGCGCGGAAGGTTATACTTTTTTCGCGCCTTTTTCTTTGCCGGGCGAAGTGGTCGAAGTCAAAGCGTTAAAGGTTAAAAAGAATATAGTTTTCGGCAAGGTCGAAAGGGTGATAAGTCCGTCTATAAGTCGAGTATCGCCACGTTGTCCGATATTTTTCAAATGCGGCGGCTGTCAGATGCAGCACGTCGACTATGCCGAACAGTTGCAAGTTAAAAAGGCTACTGTCGAAAACTGCTTTAAAAAGATTGCGGGTATTAGTCTTTCTATAGACAAAGCCGTTCCGTCTTTCCGCGAGTACGGTTACAGGAATAAACTCCAACTGCCGTTAAGGCGGCAATCGGGAAAAAATAAAATAGGTTTTTTTCGTTCGGCAAGTCACGACGTGGTCGAAACGGACACCTGTCCCATTCACCCCAAGTGGGCGGACGACGTTATCGCTTGTATAAAAGATTACGTCGGGCGCTCGGGTGAAAGACTTTACGACGAGAGCGACTTTTCGGGTTCGTTGCGCCACCTGGTCGTCAGAGAGATAAACGGTGAGTTTTTGTTTACTTTAGTCGTGAACGGAAGCAAACTAAAAGACGTGGATTTACTTGTAGATATTCTGAAGGAAAAATTTGAGAAGTTTTCGGTATATATAAACGAAAACCGTTCCCGTGACAACGTTATTTTAGGGGATAGGTTTGAACTCGTTTACGGAAATGGCTCGGTAACTTTGACGGAGTTCGGAGTAACTTATTCGATAGGTCCGCAGGCGTTTTTTCAGGTCAACACCCCCGTCAAAGAGGCGATTTACTCGGACGTTTTGTCGCTTGTGGATAATAATACCGCGGTCATCGACGCTTACGCCGGCGCGGGCGTC
>JAFVDA010000001.1 GCA_017478765.1 Clostridia bacterium | reverse complement strand
CCCGAGCGAGCGAGCCCGTCGGGGATCTTTTTGAGTTTTAAGCCGAACGCCACGTTGTTGAAAACGTTAAGATGCGGAAACAGCGCGTATTTTTGGAATACCGTGTTTACCGGGCGTTTGTAAGGGGGGATAGCCGTGATGGGCTGACCTTCTATAAAAATTTCGCCTTCGGTGGGAGTTTCAAACCCGGCGATAAGCCTTAAAAGCGTAGTTTTTCCGCAGCCGGAAGGACCTAACAAGGTCACGAACTGCCCGCGCTTTATACCAAGACTTAAATTGTCCAGCACGGTAACGCCGTCGAAAACTTTGGTTATATTGTAAATTTCGATTATGTTATCGCTCTTTTTTTGCTGAGCCTGTTCGCTCGGTTTTACTATTTTCTCGTTAGCGTTCATTTCTTTTGCGTTACTCCTTAAAAACTCGGGGGCGACGATATCCATATAAACGTCGCTTTTACCTTTTTGGTGTTGATGATATAATGCACTTTGTCGGCGGTGTAATAAAAACTCTCGCCCTTTTTGACAACGTACTTCTTTTTGCCGAGATGAAGGGTTATCTCTCCGTCCAGAACGTATCCGAATTCTTCGCCTTCGTGAGGAACGTCTTCCTGCGTCTGCATGTACGGGTTGAGCGTTACCGTTATCGGTTCCATAAGGTTTTTCTGCGCGTTAGGCACCACCCAGTTGAGCGTCATCTCTTCGGTTACCTTCTCGATAAAGTCTTCTTCCTTGAAAACTATCTTTTCTTCCGTTTCGCTTTCGGAAAAAAACTCTTTGAGCGACGAGCCGAGCGCCGTCAGAATATCGTTCAGAGTGGATATCGAAGGGCTGGTCAGGTCGTTTTCAAGTTGAGATATGTACCCCTTTGACAGTTCGCACCTGTTGGCAAGTTCTTCCTGCGTAAGGTCGCATTGAAGCCTTAATTGTTTTATTCTGTCGCCAAGTTCCAACATAACAATACCTTATTTTTGTATATATTAAACAAGAAGTTTAGGCAAACTAAATGCTGTAAACAATTTGTTTAGCAAAACTAAACAAACGTATTATATATACACACGGACGATATGTCAAATATTTTAACGGCATATTATAAAAAAAGAAGCGATAAATTTCATTCCTATTTATCGCTTCAGGATTGTTTCAATATTATATAAAATAATTAAGGCTTTTTTTGCGGGCGGATCAGGCGTTTTTGTTTTGGTCGTCGGGGGTTTTTACTCCGCTCAGTTTGAAGTTGATGTTTTTGTTTACGCTCATCAGTCCTTCCACGAGGTCGGCAAAGGGTATGGTCGCCGACTTCAAAACGAAAAAGTTATCTTCGTTATAGAAAATGGTGAGAGTGTGAGTGTCGTCGTTTAAGTCGACTTCGGTCATGGATTTTATTTCCAGTTGGTTTTTGAGTATTCCCCAGCGAAGCGTGAGATACTTATCGTCTATCATATAGTACGAAGCGACGAACATGGAAACGGCAAGGATCAAATAAAAAGCCGTCACAAGCGTTACCGAGATGAACGTTACTATATTGTACGCCGACGGATAGGGGTTGTTGATAAGCGAAATAAGTTGCATAACGAATGCCGCGACGGCTATGACGATACCTACTATCAAAATAACTATAACGAGCGGCGAATAGGAAAATTTGAACTTTTTTTTCATAATAAAACTACCTTCTTTTCCCTTTTAGTTTAACACATCTTCTTTGAAATGGCAAATAACTTGACTTATTTTATCGGTTGATATAAAATTTACCTATCCGAATACAAACGATAGGGAACTTTCAATGAGCGTACTCGAAATAAAAAATCTATCACACCGTTACGACGACAGGTGGCTGTTTGAAAAGGCAAATCTCGTGGTAAACAACGGCGAGCATATAGGCGTTGTCGGCTTGAACGGCGCGGGGAAATCGACGTTTATAAACATTTTGGACGGAAGACTTTCGCAGGACGAAGGAGAGGTAAACTATCTCGGCGGCGTAAGGCGGGGCTATCTCGATCAGTACGCCACCGTAGACGGAAGTTTGACCGTAATGGAATATCTTTTGCAGGCGTTCGATTACCTCTACGCCATGAACGATCGTTTAGAAGCGATCTATACGCAAATGGAGTCCGCCCAAGGCGAGCAACTCGACCTTCTTATAAAAAGATCGGCAAGCCTATCCGAGCGACTGGTTACGGAAGGGTTTTACGATTTAGAGTCAAAAGTCAAAAAGGTGGCGAACGGCTTGGGCGTCAATAAGTTCGGCTATAACGCCGTTATCGCTAATTTATCGGGCGGAGAAAGGGCAAAATTGATGCTTTCAAAACTGCTTTTGTCCGAACTTGATATAATGCTTTTGGACGAGCCGACCAACTTTTTGGACGTGGAGCACGTCGAATGGCTGGTCAAATATCTCAACTCATTCAAAAAGACCTTTTTGGTTATTTCGCACGACGTGGAATTTCTGGATAAGGTTTGTAAGCAAATAGTAAATATCGAAAACGGTCGGATAAAGAAGTATTCGGGCAATTATACCCGTTTCACCGTTCAGCGCGCCGAAGACGCCAAGCAGTATGAAGACGAGTACAACCGCCAACAAGCCGAGATAAAAAGGACTATGGAATACATCGAGCGCAACAAGGCGCGCGCTTCCACCGCCAAGATGGCTCGATCCCGCCAAAAGAAACTGGATAAGATGAATATACTTTCCACGCCCACGGAAATCACGGAATGTACGTTTACATTTCCGTACGTTGACGTGAACGCAAAGGAGTTCGTTAAAATAAAAAATTTATCGGTCGGGTATTCTTATCCGCTTATCGAAAATATAAATATCCTTATGAACAGCACCGATAAACTGTGGATAAGGGGCACAAACGGCGTAGGAAAGACCACTCTTTTGAAAACGCTTATGAGAGTTATCGCGCCAAAAGCGGGGAGTTTTTTTATTCACCCTGAAGCAAAGATACTCTACCTCGAACAGGATCTCAACTTTGACGACAAGGCTATGACCGCCGTGGAATATTATTCGCTGAACCGCCCCATGGATAAGGCGAGTAAAGTTCGCCAAAGTTTAGCGAGCGTCGGGATAAAGGGCGATTTAGCCACCAAACCCATGGTCAAACTTTCGGGCGGCGAGCAGGTGAGAGTAAAATTATCCGTTTTGACCACGACTTCGGCAAATTTGCTCATACTCGACGAACCTACCAACCATCTGGACGTGATTGCCAAAAAGGCGCTCAAACAAGCGCTTATCGACTTTGAAGGGGCTATCATTCTCGTCAGCCACGAAACGGAGTTTGCCAAGGACGTGTGCAATATTATTTTCGACGCGAAAGCAAAATAATAAAGCGTTCAAAAAAAAGATTTATGAAAAGCGCTTGCAAATTATATGAAAATGTTATAAAATAATTGCGTATTGTGCAGTTTGCACAATACGCAATTTGAGTTTTAGTGAATTTTGAGTATCGAATATGCCGAAAATAAAGGAGTGCGAGATAGCTTATGGATAGCGAACTGACGGGTATTTTGAAGCAGATAAAACTAAAAACCGGTATCGACGTGGACGCTTACGCGGAAACCATGAAGTTTTCGGCGACCACCCGCGAGGAACCCGACTGGGTTTTGCCGTCCGAACGCGACTTTACGGAAGTTTATTCGGATATAAAGAACGATAAGACCTTCTTTTATTTTCGTTTCAGGAACGCAAATCTTATAGGGAGTATTTCCGGTTCGGGAGAAACGGAAAAAAACTACGCCTATCTTATTATGTCGCTGCTTGAAGGTTCGTCTTCGGGGGACGACAATTTAAGCCACGGCGAACAGTTGAAGGGCATACTTCTCGGCGACTATACCAAACAGCAAATACAAAAGTTTATCCGCAAGTATTCCGTTCCGACGGTAAAATGTTATACTCTCGTCGTGTCCGTTCTCGAAGGAAGCGCCGAAAAGGCTTTCGAGTTTATGACGAGGTATTTATCCAACGAGTTCGACGCGCTCGTTATAACCGACGATATGGCTTGTACCTTTTTGAAGTTTATGGTGGGCGAAACGGAAGCCGACCCCGAGACTCTTGCGAAAACCATTGCGGATGAGATGACCGCCGCGGGATTAAAGATAAGAATAGGCGTGAGCGGAACGGTCAACGGGCTTATGGAAGCCAACAACGCGTTCGTTCAATCGACCACCGCGTTAAGACTTGCCGCCGTTTATTCTTCCAAACAGACGGTCGACACGTATAAGGATTATATTTTGGTCAAAATGCTCGAAGATATCCCAAAATTCAAGTTGAGCGAATACCTTTCCGTACTGCAAAAGGAAGGTGCGAAAGCCGTGTTTAACGACGCGGATATGCTTTTAACAGCCGAAGCCTTTCTGAATAACGATCTCAACGTGTCGCTGACGAGCCGAGAACTTTATATGCACCGCAACACGCTCATCTATAGGATAGATAAGATAAAGCGGGAGACCGGATTGAATATACAAAAGTTTTCGGACGCGGTTACCTTCAAACTGATATCCATTTTGAACAAACTGCTCGTTTAACGGGCTTATAGGTTGACTTGTTTGGGTTAAAAAAGTATGTCGAAAAGAAGAAAAGTCGTTTATATCTTAATATCGGTTTTCGTAGTGGCGCTCTCGTTCGGAGCGGGTTTTTTGACGTCGCGATTGACGCTCGATAGGGACGTTTACGATCTCGATTTTATAATAAAGACCTACAAAAAGTATTATTACGAGCAGGAAAGCAATCTTATCGGAGTTTTTGCCGACGATATTTTAGACGCCTATTCGGCATATTACACCAAGGAAGAATACGAACTCATAAAAAAGACGGACGCGGGCGGACGGGAAGGAGTAGGCTTGACAGCCGACGCAAATCTCTATATCCTTTCGGTAAACGGCAATTCGCCAGCGCAAAAGGCGGGCGTTAAGGCGGGCGGCAAAATACTTGCCGTGAAACGTTCCACGGACCAAGAATATCAAAACGTTGCCACGCTTTCCGAGATAAACGCCTTTTTATCCGAAAGGGAAGTGGACGAGCCGTTTGAAATGCAGGTCGACTACGGCGGCGCCGTCAGCCTATTTACCCTTTCAAAGCGCGAATATACTCAAACGTTCGTTCGCTACTCAGATTCGAGCGGCGAATACGGGTTTTCCGACGAGTCAGGTTCGATGAAATTTGTAAAACTGTCGGACGGCGACGGTAATACGGAAAACGGCGTTTCATATATAAAGTACGACGGGTTTTCGGGTACGGGCAAGGATATAAGCGGCAGTTTAGGGCAATTTGCTCTCGTAATGCAAAAGTATAAGGATAGCGGCAACAGCAAACTTATTCTCGATTTAAGAGATAACGGCGGTGGCTTTTTGTACATTATGCAGGGCGTTTGCAAGTACTTCGTCGGCGCCGAGAAGAACTCGCGGGCGGACGTATGCATCGCAAAAGGCAATTCGGGCTTGGAAGACAGGTTTACTTCCGAACCGATAAAATATCAGGATTATCGTTTTGACAGGCTGATGATTTTATGCAACGCAGGCAGCGCTTCGGCGACCGAGGCGTTTATCGGCGCGGCGCTCGATTACGACGATAACGACGTAGTCACCGTACTCGTGGAAGGCGGTAAAACTTACGGCAAGGGGATAATGCAGTCTACCTACGAAAATCCGCGGGGCGGAGCATTGAAACTTACGACGGCAAAACTTTACTGGCCTAAGAGCCTGACGTGTATTCACGGAGTGGGGATAACTACAGCGCTAAACGAGACCTTCGGCGATAAGATAATCCAAACGGAAAAAGGGCAGTCCTACTCTACTGCGCTTTGGCTTTGCAGATAGACGTCGAGAGAGTCGAAAACTTCTTGGGAAGCGGATTTTAATAATTGAATATCATCATTAGCTTCGACCGACGGCGTAAAAACCTCGGTCGGAGTTTTATTTTGTCCCACTCCGCTTTTCGTGGTAAAGTAGGTTATCGCGGCGGGGATGATAGACGGCAGAAGGTCTTTTATATCCAACCTTTTGCCGATTATCTCAAGCGCCAACCTGACGATAATTTCGAGCGTGTCGGCGTCAACGTTCAAAAATGCGCCTAGAGCGCCGAAGATAGGGTTTTCCGCCTGCTCGCCGTCGTTTGCGCCTTGACCTAAAAACGAAGATAAACCTGTTAAAATATCTTTAATATCCATAATTTACCCGTAACTTAAATTGCTCCGCTCGGCATATAATATTTTATGTAATAGCCTTAAAGGAGTTGACAAAATGAAGTTTAGCGATTATCAAAACCAAAGCGCCAAGACGGGCGATAAAGTTACCCAACAGGCGCTCGAATTTTTGAAAAAGTACGAAGGAAAATCGAGAGACGAACTGCTTGCCACCATCGTAAAGATCGCCACCAAGAAAAGAAGAGCGGGCGAACTGTCCGACCTGGAGATAGACAGGTTTTACGATAGCATCGCGCCGACGCTTACGGGCGAACAACTAAAATCGCTCGGCGAAGTGGTCGCGACGCTAAAGGCTATCAAATAAAATACTTTGACGGGTGCTTGGAAATATCTTCCACAGCGGACAAAAAGTAATTTATCTCGCCGACGGTGTTATACGCCGAAGAACTTACTCGAACAAGCCCTTCCTTGTCGGTTGATAAAAACTTATGCATAAGCGGCGCGCAATGATAGCCGCCGCGAACGCATATCTTAAAGCGTTCCCAAAGTGTTTGCGCTACCGTCGCGCTGTCCGCGCCCGCTATCTTGAAAGCGCATATCCCGTAGACGTTGGGCGAGGAGTAAACGGTAACGTCCTGAATGCGTTTGAGCCCGTCTTCGAGCGCTTGCGTGTGCGTTAAAAGCGTTTGCGCGTGGTTTTCGAGATTATCGTACGCAAAGCGCGCGCCTTGATAGAGCGATAGAACGGACGGAAGATTAAGCGTTCCCGCTTCCAACCTTTCGGGGTAACAGGACGGAACTTTTTCAAAGGTTTCGTTGCCGCTCCCGCCGAAAATAACGGGGTCTATATCGTAGTTTCGATCGAACAGCAGCGCGCCTACGCCCTGAATGGCGAAAAGCCCTTTATGCCCCGCAAGCGCCAGCGCAGACACGTGGGAAGCTTTCATGTCTATCCGCTTGTGCCCGCCAAGTTGCGCGCCGTCCAAAACAAAAGGAACGTCGCCGTTCAAAGCCCGCCCGACCTTCTCGAACTCGTTCTCGTAGCCCGTGACGTTGGAAACGGCGTTCATAACCACGAGCGAGACCTTCTCGTCTACGAGCGATAAAATGTCTTGGCTCTCGATATACGGCTTTGACGAAGGTTTGGCAAAGCGAAGTCGGTAGCCCATTTTTTCAAGGTGATATAGAGGGCGCAAAACGCTGTTGTGGGCGGTTACGTCGGCAACGATGGTGCCCTTTTTATTGCCGCCAAGTATGCAGAAGTTGAGAGCCTGCGTACAGTTGGCGGTAAAAATAACCCTCGATATAACGCCGTTATTGAAAGTTTTCGACAAATAAGCCCGAGTATCGTATACGAGTTTTTCTGCGTCGCCGCTCGGACCGAAGGCGCTTCTTCCCGAGTTTACGGACAGGTCTTTTATCGCGTAATTTACCGCGTCGACGACCGAGTTTGGTTTGTAAAAGCCGCTTGCCGCGTTGTCGAGATATATCATTTGAAATAATTATCCTTTCAAAATAGTATAGTAGCTTTCCGCCCCCATTATTACATACGGAGAAATAAAAAATGAAATGGGCAATAGTAGTATTCAAAAGTAAAGCCGAAGTGTTCGAGTTTATCGAACTGTTAAACCAAGCGGGGATTGGCGCTACCACGACGCAAACGCCGAAAGAGGCGGGGATAGGTTGCGGAATATCCGCAAAAGTAGGCTTCAACCGTCTTCCGACCGTCAAAAAAATATTGTCGAGCGGAAGATTTTCGGGAGCGTTCGGCGTGTACGCCGTAGTAACCGACGGGGTAAGAACTTCGAGATCGAGAATAATTTGACCTTACTTTTTAAGCATTTTCAGCCTTTCAACCAAAAGTTGAAGGCTTTTTTTGTTGAAAATATTATAAATATATGCTAAAATATAACTCAATATCCGAGTATAGAATACCAAACTTAAACGAAAGATATATATGGATAAGTCGACTGCGCAAAAAATAATAGACCTTTTGGCTGAAAAATATCCCGACGCAAGACCGGAACTTACGTATTCGAGCCCTTACGAACTGCTCGTCGCGGTCATTTTGTCCGCTCAATGTACGGACAAACGGGTGAATATCGTCACTCGCGAACTTTTTAAGGAGTATAATACGCCTGAAAAGATGCTCACCTTAACAAAGGAGCAACTGGGCAAAATGATTTATTCCTGCGGGTTTTATAATTCCAAGTCCGAGCATATTTTATCGGCTTCAAAGGATATCGTCGAAAGATTCGGCGGTAACGTACCCGATACGATAGAAGATCTGCAAACGCTTGCGGGCGTCGGAAAAAAGACGGCTAACGTCGTTTACGCCGTGGCTTTCGGCGGCGACGCCATAGCGGTAGATACGCACGTTTTCAGGGTATCTAACAGGATCGGGCTTGCCGACGGCAAAACGCCTTTGAAGGTGGAGAGCGACTTAAACCAAGTCTTGGATAAGTCGGTCTGGTCCAAAGCCCACCACTATCTTATATTTCACGGGCGATACACCTGCAAGTCGCAAAAGCCCGACTGCGGCGACTGCCCCGTGAGCGCGTATTGTAAATACCATTTTGAAAACTCGTGATAATAGGAGTCAAATATGTTCGTAGATAAGCGGAACATCGTAATCAAAGCGGGTGACGGCGGAGACGGCGCCACCAGTTTCATAAGGTATAAGGGCGTTTCCAACGGCGGGCCTGACGGCGGAGACGGCGGAAGGGGCGGAAACGTTTACTTTGTCGGCGACGCGAGAAAGACCAGCCTTATCGACTTTGAATTTAAGCGCAAGTTTTTTGCCGGCAACGGCGAAAAGGGCGGACCTAAAAAGTGCTACGGCAAAAACGGCGACGATCTTGTGATTCCCGTTCCGCTCGGCACGGTCGTAAAGGACAAAGAAAGCGGAAGAATCATTTGCGACCTGTTTTACGACGGCGAGAAAAAGTTAGTGCTGACGGGCGGTGCGGGCGGCAAAGGCAACGTCAAGTTTTGTACCGCAAGACGACACGCTCCGCACTTTTCGCAAAAGGGCGTCAAGACGGAAGTAAGAAGGGTAACGCTCGAATTGAAGACCATTGCGGACGTCGGGCTTTTAGGGTTCCCGAACGTCGGCAAGTCCACCATGCTTTCCAAAATCTCGGGCGCGAAACCCAAGATCGCTGGCTACCACTTCACCACGCTGTCGCCAAACCTCGGCGTTGTCACGAGGTACGAAAAGTCCTTCGTGGTCGCGGATATCCCCGGGCTTATCGAAGGCGCTTCCGAAGGACTCGGGTTAGGGCACGAATTTTTACGTCATATCGAAAGAACGAGAATGCTCGTGCATATTCTCGATATGTCCGGTTCGGAAGGCAGGGATCCTTACGAGGATTTCGTTAAGATAAACGCGGAACTATATTCCTACGACCAAACGCTTGCAAAAGTCCCGCAGGTGGTGGTCGCCAACAAAATGGATATATTCGGCGCCGAAGAAAACTTAAAGACCTTCTTAAAAAAGACCAAAGGGAAATTCAAGGTTTTCCCCGTGTCCGCGATAAACGCCCAAGGCGTGGAAGAAATGCTGGACGAAGTTTACGCCGTTTTGGAAACCTTGCCGCCGCTCGAACCGCTTAAATTCGAGCAGTTCGAGTACGACGTTCCCGACGAAGATTCGTTCGAGATCGAGCGCGACGAGGACGGGGCGTACGTCGTTATCGGCCCGCTCGTCGATCTGCTGATAAGAAACGTCGTTCTGGAGGATATGGACAGTCTTGCGTACATGCAGAAGACCTTAAAGACCAAAGGGGTTTTCAAAGCGCTTAAAGATATGGGCGTAAACCAAGGCGATACGGTGGTTATCGGCGAGATAGAATTCGATTACGTCGAGTAAAAAACAAGGTTATTGTATGAGGTGAAATAATGTTTACAAGCAAACAAAGAAGTAATTTGCGCTCGATAGCGAGCACGCTCGAACCTATTATGCAAGTGGGAAAAGGCGGAGTCAGCGACAATATGATCGAAAGCCTTGCCTTAGCCATAGAAAAACGCGAACTCGTGAAGATATCCGTTTTGCAAAACGCCGACGATACGGCGGAAGGCTACGCTTTGGTTTTGGCTAAAGCCGTGGGCGCCGAGGTCGTAGCAGTCATAGGCAAAAAGATAATTCTTTATAAAAGAAGCGACAAGCAGGGCGTAAAACATATTGAATTTTAACTATAAAAAAGTTTCGGAGAAAATTTCTTCCCCGAAACTTTTTTTTGATAAAATAATTCTAATTTGTCTTTTTCTTCGACGCCGTCAACAGGGCGAAAAGAACCAAAGACAAATTTGCTCCGACTACGACGCCTATGATCATTCCCAAAACCATAAAATACCACCTTTTTACAATATGTAACGTCCTTTTTGGCGTTTGGTATATGCCATAGGCGCCCGTCGGATAGATCGAAGCGGGAAAATCAATGGCACTCAATAAAAGACGCTTCTACTATCAAATTATGCCCCGATAAAAATTTTTGATACGGTTTTTTATAAAAACGCTTGACAAACGGCGATATATGGTCTATTATTTTCGTAAATCGAATAAAAGTGCAAAGTAGACTGCGCTCCGCGTTTATTTCAGGGTCGTGAGACGGGATGTTGGGATCGATCCGAAAGTTAAAACGATAACTTACGCGGCGTAGTCGCATCCAATGCTTTACGGTAATTGAGTTTTTGACCTTTGCATTTTATTTGCAAAGGTTTTTTTAGTGTAAGGAGAAAGATATGAAACAGTTTTTTATTGACTTGACGATCAGTCGGTTTTTAGCCAAGAAAAAGTTTGCGTATATGATCGCGTATATCGCGCTGCTCGTGGCTATCTCAGCCATATCCAATATGTTTTTGGAGATCAAACTGTTCGATACTCAGTTTTCGCTTACCATAACCATATCGGCGATGATAGGGTATATAGCGGGACCGATAACGGGGTTTGCCGTTTGTATGCTGGGCGATCTGTTGGGCTATCTCGTCAACGGCGGCGGAATGTACTATTTTTGGGTTGCGCTGTCTACTGGCGCGTTCGCGCTCATAGCGGGGCTACTGTCTAT
>JAFVDA010000016.1 GCA_017478765.1 Clostridia bacterium | reverse complement strand
TTCCAGATTTATCTTTTGTTCAGCGAGACGCTTTTTGAATTTTTCAACGAGCAAAACGCATATATCCGAACACGCCGCCTCGCTCAAACGGTTGAATTGAATTATCTCGCCTATCCTGTTCAAAAACTCCGGTCTGAAATGACGCCTTAACGCCGCCGTTACGTCGGAAGCGGTTTTTGCTCCGCCTTCGACCGAATAGCCTAAGTTGGAAGTCATTATGATAACGGTGTTTTTGAAGTCGACAAGCCTTCCTTTAGAATCGGTAAGCCTACCGTCGTCGAATATCTGCAAGAATAGATTGAATACGTCCTTATGCGCCTTTTCCACCTCGTCGAAAAGCACAACCGAGTAAGGGTTACGCCTTATCTTTTCGGTCAGTTGCCCTTCCTCGTCGTAGCCTACGTATCCGGGGGGCGCGCCGACCAGTTTGGATACGCTGTTTTGTTCCATATACTCGCTCATATCTATCCTTACGAGCGCGTTTTCATCGTCGAACAGTGCTTCGGCAAGCGCCTTTGCAAGTTCGGTCTTTCCTACGCCAGTAGGGCCCACGAACAAAAACGAACCTATCGGACGTTTGGGATCTTTTACGCCGGTCATAGCCCGTCTTACGGCGTGAGCAACGGCGGTAACCGCAACGTCCTGCCCGATAACGCGCTTTTTGAGCGTGCTTTCAAGTTCGAGAAGTTTTTCCGCCTGAGACTTTGTCAGTTTGTTGACGGGGATATTTTTGACTTCGCTCAATACTCGAGCAACGTCTTCACCGTTGATAAACGGGCGGTTTTTTACGCGCATGCGTTCGTACGATAGTTCGAGCGCGGATATCTCGGCGCTTAAATCATCGAGTTTTTCATTAAGATCGGCTATCGGATTACCGACACGCTCGGCGTACTCTATTTCTTTTTTTAGCCGCCACCGATCTTCGAGTTTTCTTTTATATTCTTCGCTCGGAGTGTCGGCAAGAATTCGCGCCCGCGCCGCCGCTTCGTCGATAAGGTCGATGGCTTTATCGGGCAAAAACCTGTCGGTTATATATCTATCCGAAAGCCTTACGGCGCTCTCTATCGCTTCGTCCGTTATCTCCACTCTGTGATGCGCCTCGAACTTATCTTTCAAGCCTTTTATTATGGTTATCGAGTCGGAAACGCTCGGCGCGTTTATGCGAATGGGTTGAAATCTTCTTTCAAGCGCGGGATCTTTTTCGATGTATTTAGTGTATTCGCTAAGCGTGGTCGCGCCTACAAGTTGAAAATCTCCCCTTGCCAAAGCGGGCTTTAATATCTCGCCCGCGTCAACGCCGTCGGACTTGCCGCCGCTTACGATATTATGTATCTCGTCTATAAATAAAATTACGTTTTTGTTTGTCGTGACGTAATCTATAATTTCCTTTAATCTCTGTTCAAATTCGCCCTTGTAACTCGCGCCTGCGATTATCGAAGCCAAGTCGAGCGAAAACAGCGCTTTGTTTTTGAGCGTGAGCGGAACGTTTCCGTCGGCAATTCGACGAGCAAGCCCTTCCACGACAGCCGACTTACCCGTTCCCGGCTCGCCTACGACGACAGGGTTATTTTTTTGCCTTCTAG
>JAFVDA010000015.1 GCA_017478765.1 Clostridia bacterium | reverse complement strand
CCAATTTTGCGGCGTTGACAACGTCCTCGTCGGAAGCGAACGGGTTACCGTAACGAATGTTTTCCATTACCGTTCCCGTAAAGAGATTGACTTCCTGCAAAACTACGCCAAGAGTTCTTCTCAAACTGCTCTTTTTTATACGACGAACATCAATACCGTCGTAATAGATAACGCCGTTATTCACGTCGTAAAACCTGTTGATAAGGTTGCTGATGGTCGTTTTGCCCGCGCCCGTTTTTCCGATAAGCGCCACCTTCTGACCTACGAGCGCAAAGACGTTTACGCCCGATAAGACCTGCTTCGTTTGGTTATAAGAAAAGTCTACGTTCTCAAGCCTTATATCGCCCGCCACCTTGACGTATTCGTTTCCGTCGGTCGACGGGACCTGCCAGAAATATTCGCCGTTATCGTCAAAGGTAAATTTTCCTTCCGCCATAGCGCCACGAACGAGAGTTACGTCGCCTTGATCGGTTTCGGGTTGTTCGTCCATAAGAGTGAAAATCCTTTCGGCTCCGGCAAGCGCCATTACTATGGAGTTAAATTGTTGGGATACCATGTTGATAGGTCTTGTGAAAGTTCTACTTAAAGACAGGAACGCCACTATTACGCTGAGCGCCGTTTGCTCCGTGCCGGAAATAGTCCCTGCGCCCGGTTGCAAAAGCCCCGTTGAAGCAAGCACCGCCCCGACGATGGCTATTATCGCGTACTGCGTGTACGTAAGGTTAGCCATTATGGGCATAAATATATTCGCGTACTTGTGCGCTTTTGTAAGATTGTCGCAAAACTCGTCGTTTACGACGTCAAACCCGCGCTGCGTTTGCGGTTCGTGGTTAAAGACTTTGACCACCTTTTGCCCGCTCAACATTTCCTGAATATATCCGTCGAACAGGGCGTAGGAACGCTGTTGAGCCGAGAAGTACTTGGCGCTCTTTCCGCCCACGCCCTTTATGACGAAAAACATCATAAACACGGTTATGAGCACTACGAGCGCAAGTTGCCAACTGTATACGAACATCATCACAAGGCAGAACAGAATGGTCATTACCGAACTGAAAATCTGCGGAATGGAGTTTGATATAAGTTGTTCGAGCGTATCGGTGTCGTTTGTAAAGTGGCTCATTATCTCGCCGAAGGAGTGAGTGTCGAAATACTTGACGGGAAGCGATTGCATCTTGGTGAACATTTCCACCCTGATGTCACGCATGACGCCCTGAGATATTCTGACCATTATTTTGCTGTAGGCAAGCATACCGACGGTGCCGACCAAAAAGATGGCGACCATAGTGATGATTATGCGTGTAAAGTCGGTAAAGTCTACCGCTTCGCCTGAAAGTTTGTCTTTCAACATTCTCTCTACGGCGGAAGTCACGTCGCTCATCATGGAACTTGCGGCGACCGAGCCGAAACTCGACAGCGCTATACACAAGAAAACTATTACGAACAGCAGCCAGTAGCGCTCGAATATAAACTTAAAAAGTCTGCCGAGCGTTTTCATGGGGTTCTTAGCCATAGTCGGCATGGCGAATTTTGACCTGTTGTTATTCATTCTTGGCATCGAAGTCACCCCCTTGCCTTGTTTGCGATTGATATATTTCGCGGTAAATCTCGTTGTCTTTAAGCAGTTGTTCGTGCGTGCCTACGCCGTTTATCCTTCCGCCTTCCATTACGATTATCCTGTCGGCGCCGCTGACGGAAGCAACCCTTTGCGCGATTATTATTTTAGTGGTGTCGGGCATAAACTCGGCGAACCACTTTCTGATGCGGGCGTCCGTACCCATATCGACCGCGGAAGTGGAGTCGTCAAGAATAAGAATTTTGGGGTTGCCTATAATAGCCCTTGCGATGCAAAGCCTTTGTCTTTGCCCGCCCGAAAGGTTGGCGCCGCCTTGTTCGATTTTGGTTTCCAGCCCGCCCAGCCTATCGACGAATTCGTCGCTTGCGGATATCTTCAACGCGAGAGCGATCTGCTCGTCGGAAGCGTCGGGATTGCCCCACAAAAGGTTCTCCCTTATCGTACCCGAGAACAACACGTTCTTTTGTAAGACCATGCTTACAGCCGACCTCAAACTCGTGACCGAATAATCCCTTACGTCCACGCCGCCCACGAGCAAGCGACCTTGACTGACGTCGTAAAGTCTCGGAATAAGTTGCACGAGTGTGGTTTTTGAACTACCCGTCGAGCCCAAAATACCTATGGTCTCGCCGCTTTTTATTTGAAGATCGACGTCTATAAGGCTGTTTCCTTCCGCAGTATCGGAATATTTGAAACTGACGTTTTCAAAAGTTATGGAACCGTCCTTGACGGCGGTGACGCAGTTTTCTTTATCGGTTATATCCGAGCGTTCGACAAGGACTTCGTATATTCTTTCGGCGGAAGCCTTGGCTATGACCACCTGAACGAATATAAACGACAGCATCATCAGACTCATCAACACCTGCATGGCGTAAGTGGTCAGAACGCTTATGTTGCTAACGTCCATATTCGCGTCCCCGACTACCGCTCGGGCGCCGAAATAGCAGATGAGCGTAATGCAAACGTACATGGAAATCTGCATTACGGGACCCGAGTAGACGATTATCCCCTGCGCCTTAGAAAACAGTTTATAAATGTCGTTTGACGCTGAAGTGAATTTTTCGATCTCGGTATCTTCTCTCACGTTGGATTTGACAACCCTCATGCCCGAAACGTTTTCTTCGACGACGCGATTCAATACGTCGTACTTTTTGAAGACCTTCTTAAAGTACTTTGACGCCTTCAAGAAAATAAGTATGAGCAAGAATACCATCACCGGTATGACGAAAACGTAGATAAGCGATATCGCTCCGCCGATAACCACCGACATGACTATGGCGAACACGAGAACGAGCGGAGCCCTTATTGCCGTTCGTATTATCATCATAAAGGCTTGCTGAACGAACACCACGTCGGTAGTCAATCTGGTGATCAGCGAAGAGTTTGAGAACTTATCGAGGTTCTTGAACGAAAAACTCTGTATGTTGGAGAACATATCGTGTCGAAGGTTTCTCGCAAGCCCTGCCGAAGCCACGGCGCATTGCGCCCCCGACAGCGCGCCGAACAAAAGCGCCACGAGCGACAACCCGACGATTATAACGCCGTATATAACGGCGCTTTTGACGTCGATATTTCCCGTTTGTTGATCGAAGCAGTCGAGCAAGAATTTCATCATAAACGGGATAAGCGTATCCACGACCACTTCGAGCGACACGTAAATAGGCGTCAGTATCGCATTTTTTTTGAACTCGCGCAGCGATGACGCGAGCGTAGTCAACATCTTCATACTATAAAATCTCTCTTTTTTACGCGGATAACAGCACGACGATAGCGGATATTACGGAAAGCCCCGCCCCTATCGCAGCCATAAAAATCGGATTAAACGCCGCAAACGGTACGACGAGCGCGCCGACTAAAACGGCGACCGACTCGATCGACTTCAACGCGACTATAGCCCTTCTGCCTTTTACGGCTCTTCTCGCTATCTTATAGGCAAGCGGCACGAAGGAAAGCTCGCCGTTTATAATATCGACGTTTCCGCCGCCGCTAAGGGTTACGAACTCGCCTACGGAAAGGTTTCTCTCGTTTTTAAGCGCCTTTTGTTTGAATGAAAGTTTGGCCTTGACACCGTCGGACGGTTGCACGTCGAACAACGTGCGGACGTTTTTAACGCCCGAATTCAACAGTTCGTTCATACAGCCGTAAACGTCTTCCTTCATCTCGCCGTTTTCGATGAGCAAGGAAGCGTTGAAGGTCAGACAGTTTGCTGAGCCGAGCGACAAAAGGTCTTGTTTTGCCTTGAAATCTATCTTTTTGGAACGTGCGTTTATCATCGCGCCGACTATAGTTTTCGCAACGAGCGACGAGGTGTAGAATATCATAGTCGCCGACAGCACGGCAACACCTCGAGCGCCCCATTCGCGAAGTCCTATAAGGTATCCGTCTTTTGTGAAAAACGGCGGAATAAATATGAGCAAAAGCCCTACGGCAAGCCAAGCCGCGCCGAAAATGGAAATGGTTTTTTGCGGCTTTTTGATTTGGTTTAGCCTTTCTTCAAACGCCTTTTTTTCAAGCGTTATTTTGCTCTCTGCGTTGGGCTTTTCGACTGTGGCGGTCAAAGATTTACTTAAAACCACGCACCCTGCGGGCAATAGTTCTCCCGCCTTGACGAAAAGTTCCACCTTTCCGCAGACGTTATACGCGTCGACTACGGCGTCGGTCTTGGTTACGCAATCGCAGGGAACGACGTCGTACTCGTTCAAAACGTACTCGTCCCCTACGGCAAGATCGGAAATGCATTTGACCTTTCCGTCCGACAATTTAACGTCAACGCTGCCGGTATAAAAGGTTTCGTCCAGTTTGTCGAGAGAAACGGTGACGGCATACGTTTCGATAGCCTTTACTATCGAATAGATTATGACGAGTAGCGCCGTCTGCGTGACGTATCCTAAAAGCGCGCCCATCACGGCGCAGAAGGTTATAACGAGGTTTTCACTCAAAAACTTCTTGCGGGCAATATCCCCGATAGCCGAATAAAAAATCTCGTAACCGCCGATGGCAAACGCCAAAACGGTCAAAACCGACTTAAATCCGAATTGTGTAGCCGACCCTTCGATGAGAACGGATATAACGAAAAGTATTATCGCAACGACCAGTTCGCCAACCTTGAAGTAGGCTTCCTTTTTATCCTTATTGCGTTTGAAAACCGCCCTGTCTTTATCCGAATAATCTTCTTCGTCGTCAAAAAAACCTTTCTTCGGTTTTTGCTCGCCTGCGTGCTCGCTCTCGTCACTATCGTCGTTTTCGGCAAAAACTTCGACGCTATTACCGTCTTCGATATCGTTATCTTGTTCATCGCCGTCCGATTCTACGTCGTAATCAGTCGTTTCCCCGACGTCAAGCGTTCCGCCGAGCGCGGCGCACGTTTCGTTGACTTCGATAAGAACGTGATTTTTATCGGCGCCGTCCGCCAAAACGCAGGTAAGCGTCTTACCGTCAAAAGAACAGTCGGCTACGCCGTCTATCTTTTTGACGCGTTTGACAAGCGACTTTGAGTTATCTATCGCGTCGACGATAAACGTCAAAACTCTTTGCATTCCCACACCCCGATACGTTTATTTTTCTTGTTGCGGAGTAAACATAATCTCAATCGAAATATCTATATCATCCGCAAAATCATACTGTAATATTTTATCAAAAATAATAACTCGATGTCAATCATAATGTGGAATATATTGTCAATAAAAGCGGAATTGTAACTCTCGTTCTTCGAAAAAAAAACTATTTGGTGAATACATTTTGATTTTTTTGTGAAATACTCGTATATCCCGACCAAACGCCTTGCAAAAAAACATATTATTTGCTAAACTGTTTTTTAGAAAAAAGTATGCGTTACTCTTGAATTATTTAAGTAAAACGCGCAGATATAATTATGAAGGAAAACCACAAAACCCTGCCGACAGAGCCCATCACAGTAAACCCGAGTAAAGGTCTATCCGACCTACAAGTAAGGTCAATGCGCGAGGCGGGCGCCGTCAACAAGGTCAAAAACAAAAACTCAAAAAGTTATTTCAAAATAATAGTCGATAACGTATGTACCTTCTATAACTTGCTCGCCTTAGCGTGCTTTATCACTCTTTTGACCGTGCACACGCAAAAGACTTCCGTTTCCGACTACGCTTTCGTTATAATATACCTTGTCAACATAGCCATCGGGATATTTCAGGAAGTGAGAGCAAAGAAAACGCTCGAAAAACTTCAACTGATAAAAGCCCCCGCCGCTACCGTCGTAAGAAACGGAGAGAGTCTGACGATACCCGTAGACGAGATCGTTTTGTCGGACGTTATAATTTTATCGCTCGGCGACCAGATACCTGCCGACTGCGTTATTCTCGAAGGCAAGATAGAAGTAAACGAATCCATGCTGACGGGCGAATCGCGCCCGATAATAAAATCCGAAGGGCAAACGCTTTACGGCGGAAGTTTCGTCCACAGCGGAAGGGCGGTAGCGCAAGCGGTCAAAGTGGGTGAAAACTCTTACGTTCAAGCGCTTTCCGCAAAAGCCAAAAAGTTCAAAAAGACCAAATCCGAACTTACGCGAACGATGAATTATATCATCAACGTCGTCGGCTTGCTCATTATCCCCATCGCGATTTTATCGGCAACGATAAACTACAACTATCTTTCTTCCAAAGCATTAGATACGACGGTCGAAGCCGAAACCATAAAAAGGACGGTCGCGGTCATCATCGGAATGATCCCCGGCGGAATGTTCCTATTAACTACCGTCGCCCTTGCGGTCGGCATAGTCAAGCTGGCAAAGAAGAACACTCTCGTTCAGGATATGTATTCCTTGGAGATGTTGGCTCGGGTAAACGTTTTGTGCCTTGATAAAACGGGCACCATAACCGACGGCAACCAAACGGTGCGAGAGATAGTCCCCTTAAACGGCAAAGACTACTCAGCCGTGATATACAACATGGAAGTAGCCCTCGGCGACGACAATCTGACGGCAAGAGCGTTGAAAAACAAATTGAAGTGCGAAGTCTCTTTTACGCCTACTCAAAAACTTGCGTTTTCCTCTAAGAGAAAGTTCTCCGCAATCACTTTTGAAAACCAAGGAACCTTTCTTCTCGGTGCGCCCGACTACGTTGTGAAAGACCTTGACAGTCAAATTAAACGACTTATAGACGAACATTTGTCCAACGGGCGCAGGGTTTTGATGCTGGCGTCAGCCGAAAACTTCCCGTCCGAAGACGGCTCGATAAGCGGCGCGGTAACGCCCCTATCTCTCATAGTTCTGGAAGACAATATCCGCCCCGAAGCCGTTGAAACCATCAAATGGTTTTACGAAAACGGCGTGGACGTAAAGATTATTTCGGGTGACGATCCTTTGACGGTGGCGAGCATATCCGAGCGCGCGGGCGTCAGAAATTCCGACAAATATATATCTTTGTACGGGCTGACGGACGAACAAGTTGTAAAGGCTTGCGACGAGTTCGTGGTATTCGGAAGAGTAAGTCCCGAACAAAAGGCTCTCATTATCAAAACTCTTAAAACTAAAGGCGGCTGCGTTGCGATGACCGGCGACGGGGTAAACGATATTCTAGCCATGAAGGAAGCCGACTGCGCGATCACGGTCGCCTCGGGGAATACTTCGGCAAGGAGCCTTGCCCACCTCGTGCTTTTAAGCGACGACTTCAACTGTCTGCCGCAGGTAGTCAAGGAAGGTAGACGAGTCATCAACAACACGCAAAGATCGTCGGCTCTCTATTTGATGAAAACGGTTTTCACCGTATTGTTGTCGTTGGGTTCGATAATTCTCGGCACGGTCTATCCGCTCACCACCGGCTATATGTTGCCGCTTGAAATGCTCATAATAGGCTTGCCTTCGCTTGTTCTTTCCGTAGAGCCGAACGACGAAACGGTCAAGGGAAGATTTATAGATACCGTACTTATCAACGCGCTCCCCGGAACGTTTATACTTCTCGTCAACGTACTGATAGCGCAAAACTCGGATATTCTCGGCATAGGTTCGCCCGATATACGGCAGACGATAATCGTTTTATCGCTGACGCTCGGCGGACTTGCGTATTTGACGTCGCTGTGCTATCCGCTCAACAAGTTCAGGGGCTCGCTACTGCTCATAATAGCCGTAATTATCGTTGTTTGGGCGCTGTTTTTATCGGCTTCGCCGATGTTCGCCATTCCCAAAATATCACTCGACAAAAACGGCTTGGCGATAGCCTTTTTGATAGGATTGACCATAGTCGATATTCCGCTCGTTTTCGGGTTCAAGAAGCTACTTAAAATCGCGTTGGAGCCTAAAAAACAAAACTGAAAATCACAATTCAAACCCACGTAAAAAGCGGTCGGCAACTCAAGCCGACCGCTTTTTGTTTGCGTTTATTTGTTTTTTGCCTTTTCGGCTTCTTCTTTTTCCAAGACGGTGTAGGCTATCTTTCCTACCAAGGTCTTGGGAAGTTCGTCACGGAACTCGATGTCGTAGGGAAGCGCGTACTTGGCGACGTGCTTTCTGCAATAGTTGAGTATTTCCGTCTTTAATTTGGGGCTTGCCGTATAACCCGGTTTAAGGGTTATGAACGCCTTTACCCTTTCCATTTTGAGTTTGTCCTTAACGCCGATAACGCAGGACATCTGAACGGCTTCGTGGGCGTCGATAACGTTTTCTATCTGCGAAGGATAGACGTTATATCCGCTCGTTATTATCATTCGTTTGATACGCTGTTTGAAGTAGATAAAACCTTCTTCGTCCATGTATCCGAGATCGCCCGTATGCAGCCAGATTTTTCCGTCTTCGTGCTTAATGAGCGTTATGGCGTTTTCCTGTTCGCGGTTATAATACCCGAGCATGACGGTAGGACCGGTCAGGCAGATTTCGCCGTCTTCACCGTAAGGAACTTCTTCGGTGGTACCGTGCTTGCAAATTTTATAATAGGTATCGGGGTAAGGAAGCCCTATGGAACCTTCCTTTTCCTTGCAATAGGGAGTCAGACAACTTGCCGTGACGCACTCGGTAGTGCCGTAACCTTCGCGAACTCTTATGGTCGCGCCGTGATCGGCAAGGAACTTGTCGAACTTCTTTTTAAGTTCGATAGACAGCGAATCGCCGCCCGAGAACACGCCCATCAGGCAGGAAAGATCCACCCCGTCGAGATAGTTGCTTCTCGTCAAAGCCTCGTAGAGCGTGGGAACGCCCGCGATATAGTTGGGTTTATGCTGTTTGATCAAAAGCGCGTAATCCTTGACGTTGAATTTGGGAACGAGTATGGATTCGCCGCCCGCTATAAGCATTGTATGTACGCAAACGCCCAAGCCGAAGCCGTGGAAGCACGGCATGGCGGCAAGCATCTTCTTTCTTGCGATGGGCTTGGCGCACATATTTATCGTTTGGTAAGCAAGGGCGTTGAAGTTAAGGCTGGAAAGCATTATTCCCTTGGTAACGCCCGTCGTGCCGCCGCTGAACAAAATGACGGCAAGTTGATTTTTATCGAGATGATAGGGCTCGGCTTTTTGCTTTTTGCCGTTCTTCATGAAAGTATCCCAGAAGATGACGTTATCGCCGACGGTGTAATCCCTGTCGTTTTTGCCCTTGGTCATTTTGTAGAGCGTCTTTTTCAAAAAGCCCAGACCTTCTGCGGCGCCCGTCAAAATTATCTTGTCTATCTTGGTGAAAGCTTCCACCTTCTGCATCTTTTTGTAGAAGGTATCTAGCGTAAGAATAATGTGCGAATCTACTTCTTTAAGATAGTAGGCTATCTCGCCTTCGGCTGAAAGCGGGTGTATCATGCTGGCTATAGCGCCGATATAGTTGAGCGCGTATAGAGCGTAAACAGTTTGCGGTAGGTTGGGCATACAAATGGTGACCTTATCCCCCGCGTTGATACCCATTGCCTTAAAGGCGCTCGCAGTCTTTACGACTTCTTTGGTAAAGCGCGAATAGGGGATCTTGGTTCCCATGCACGAAATAGCCGTCTGGTTGGGATATTTTTTTGCCGTTTCAAATACGGCGTCCGCCATAGACGTTTCTGGGTAGGTAAGGTGAAAATTGACTTCGCCGTAGGAACTAAGCCACGGCGCTCCCTGTTCGTTTAACATAACTCTCCAATTTAATCAAAAGTTTTTATTTTTATAAAACACGCAAAAACACGCAAAAAAACTTGCGGATCTTATCTCGTCCAAACCGACGGTTTTCCGTCGACGTATCTCCAAAAATCCCCTTGAGCGTCATCGTTTGGCTTGTTTGCCGAATAATAGTATTTTGTCGCGTTATAAAGGGACATATTAAAGAAATACTCGTATTCCAACCGTTCAAAACCCTCTTTCGTTCCGCGGTAGTAAACGGCGGAAAGTTTATCGCAATCGTTGAATGAAAACTGACCTATGCGTTCAAGGCTTTCGGGAAGCACTGCGTATTCGAGCGACGAGCAAGCGGCAAAAACGTCGCTGCCTATTCTCGTCAAAGACTCCTTAAAGTCTACAAACCTTAGTGACGAACAACCGGAAAACGCGTCGTTCCCGACAATTTCGAGCGAAGAAGATAGTTTTATCTCCTGCAATGACGAACAGCCGTAAAAGGCTTCGGCTTCGATAGCGGTAACGCTGTCGGGCATGGTCAAGGTTCGTATAAAAGTCGCGTCCGAAAAAGCCCCTTCGCCTATTGCCGTTACGGGAAGATCCCCATACATCGACGGCAAAACGACGTTCACGTCGGTCGCGACGCCTACGCCCGTCACGGTATAGCCGCCGTCTGCGTTCATCGAGTATGTAAGCCCGAAAGTGGAGTATTCGGCAAGATCGGTTTCGGAAGGCGTTTTGCTGCACGCGCAAACGGCAATCAAAAGAGTAAACGAGATGAATAACGCAAACAGTTTTTTCATTTTCTTTTTCTCCTTGTCGTCGTTTTTACTTAGAAAGGTCAGTCTTTTTCGCCCCGATTATAGGGCGAAATTTATCTATCGAACCTTTTGGTTCTGCGTTTGATGGCTTGAGCAAGCGTATCGGTGAAAACGCTCTCTTTTATTCTCGCCACCCAGTAGCCGACGTGCCCGGGATTGTTTATTCGATACGAGCCGTCTAAAAGCAGGTGATCGTGCATAGGCACTATGGTTATATCCGACTTGACGGCAAAGGCTATATCTATCATAGCGTCGCAAGTCGATTGAATACCCGTGACCGATTTATATATCTTCAAGTAGTCAAGGCACTCTCTTATGATTTTTTTATGTTCTTCAAACTGTTCTTTGGTAAGACTCTTGAAATATCCGACCAAAGTGTCGTTATCGTGCGTACCCGTGTAGGTAACGGAGTTTTCGGTTATATTCCAAGGCAGATACGGGTTTTCTTGGTCGCCGTCCAGCGCAAAGGAAAGCACCTTCATTCCCGGAAGATTGTACTTATCGAGAAGATCCTTTACGTCCTCGTCGACAAGCCCGAGATCTTCGGCTAATATGCCGTCCGCTCCGATGGCGGACAAAATCTCGTCGCCCGGGGCGGTCATCCATTCGCCGTATTTTGCGGTAGCCTTACCGTCGTCGATAGCCCAAAATGCGGCAAGACCGCGGAAGTGGTCAACTCTGACGACGTCGAATTTGCTTTTGGCTATCTCCATGCGGCGCTTCCAAAAGGCAAAACCGTTGGACTTTTGATATTCGTAATCGTAGACGGGGTTGCCCCACATCTGACCTTCTTCCGAAAAATAATCGGGCGGAACACCCGCTATCTTTTTGGGCTTATAGTTTTCGCCAAGTAAAAATTCCTTACTGTTCGCCCAAACGTCGACCGAGTCGTAGGCAACGTATAAAGGTAGGTCGCCTATTATTTTAACGCCGTTTTTGTTGGCGTATTTTTTTAAGGCGTCGTATTGCAAGCGGAACTCGTACTGCAAGAACTGCCAGTACAGCATTTCCGTCTTGTTTTCAAAATAATATTTGTTTAACGCGTCTTCGTTCCTATCTCTGAATTCGGCAGGCCAGTCGCACCAAGGCTTTTTGAACCTGTTGGAAAGCGACATAAAAAGAGCGTAGTCTTTGAAATCGCCCTTCTTGACGAAAGCCCTGAAATTGCGGTCGGAAGTATCGAACCTGTTGAAAGCCTTCCACAAAAGCGCATAGCGGGTAACGAACAACTTTCCGTAATCTACCGTCGAACCCTTCTCGATGGCGCCTTCGACTTCTCTGTACGTCAAAAGCCTTTTGGCGCGGAGCGTTTCAAGGTCGATAAAGTAAGGGTTGCCCGAATAGTCGCACACCGATTGATAGGGCGAATCGCCGTAACCCGTCTGCGCGAGCGGTAAAATTTGCCAGTATTTTTGAGCGGATTTTTTCAGAAAATCAACGAAAGCGTACGCCCATTTTCCTAAAGAACCAACGCCGTATTTAGATGGTAATTCAAATATGGGAAGCAGTATCCCGGCGCCTCTTTGCATTAAAAGTCATACTCCTTAAGTAAAAAATCAATACACGAATATAATATCAAACAAGGCGCGATATGTCAATCGTACGATAACCCCTATCAAAAATTTAAGCAATTAAAAAAAGTCGGCTGTTTAAGCCGAAAATAACTGTTGTAAAGTGCGGTGTCATCGCATAAAAACAAATAAAAAAGACGCCGAATAAAGGGTTTTAACCCCCTTATGGCGTCATAAATTTTCCGAATTACATTTCTCGCCTGTCGGATAGCGCTCTATTGAGAGAACCGACGTCGGCGTACTCTATATCCTGCCCGACGGCTATACCGTGCGCTATGCGAGTTACTTTTATGCCGAGCGGCTTGATAAGTTTTGCTATATACATCGCAGTCGCTTCGCCTTCAACGTCCGGATTTGTCGCCATAATGACTTCCTTGGTCACGCCGTCTGATAAACGCGACAAAAGTTCCTTTATACGGATATCGTTCGGACCTATACCCTCTATCGGGTTTATCGTCCCGTGAAGAACGTGATACACCCCTTCGAACTTGTCCGCCTTTTCAAAGGCTAAAACGTCCTTGGGTTCTTTGACGACGCAAATAACTTCCTTGGAGCGCGTACGACAAACGTCGCACACGTCACGGTCGGTGAAGTTTCCGCACTCGGCGCAGTATCTTACCTTTCGTTTGGCGTCGAGAATAGCCGAAGCGAATTCTTCCGCCTCTTCGTCGGTCATGGATATAACCTTATACGCGTATCTTTGAGCGGTCTTTACGCCAACTCCCGGAAGGGCTGAAAATCGGTTTATGAGCTTTGCGATAGGCTCAATAAAACCTTTCATTAAAACATACCTCCCATCTTGGTGTACGGACCCATAAGTCTTTCGTACTCGGCGTCAGCCTTTTCGGACGCGGAACCGTACGCGGCAAGAATAAGATCTTCGAGCATTTCAACGTCGTCGGGATCGACTACGGACGGATCGACGTTGACCGCCGTCATTATCTTTTTGCCGTTGACGGTTACTTTGACCGCCCCGCCAGCGGCTTCGCCGACTATCTCCATTTCGTCCAACTGTTCGTTGGCTTTCTTCATATCTTCCTGCATTTTCTGCGCCTGTTTCATCAGTTGTTGCATCTGGTTCCCGCCGAATCCGCCGAAACCGCCTTTTCCGTATGCCATTGTTTTCTCGTTATATGTCAAAAAATTTATTTATTTTTCAATCGTGACGTTGGTAAAATCGCGCTTTATCCTTTCGAGGTCTGCGGCAAGTTCGTCTACCACCTGACCGCGCACGGCTATTTCCACTTTCAGCGGACAAATACCCGACACTATGTTTTGCAAAGTTTTCAAATTATCGTTCTTATTAAACAGCGTGACTTCGTTTTCGCCGTCAACGTAGACGATAAGTTTATCTCCCGCAACTTTGACGTCGGCGTCCTGACAAGCCGTCCATAGCATAAGGCTGTTGTTTGCGCGAAGTTGCCTTATTACCGTTCCCCAAATACGTTTGCCGTTCAATTCGGGTTTTGCTTCCGCCGTCGGCTTTTCGACGGGTTTTTGCTCGACGCGTATTTCCGCTTGTTCGGGCGCTTTCGGCTTAGTTTTGCTCGGCTCGCCGACAACGGGCGTCGGCTCAATCTTGACCGTCGGTTCCGCCGTTTGATTGTTGACGTCGTAACCGTCCGCCGTTTGTTCGGGTTTAGTCGATTTTACAGGTTCTTCATCCGTAGTTTCGGGCTGTTTATCGACGTATACGGGGACTTTCAGACCTTGTTCGGTCAACGTCTTTAATTGCGCTTCCAGTTGCGTTACTCGCCTTATGAGCGCGTCGACGTTATAGTCTTCCTGCGGCATTGTCGCCTTCAGAACGGCGGTTTCAAACACCACTCTTTGTTGCGTGCTGTATCTTAATTCCCCTTCCATTGAAGAGAATATCTCCAAAACTCTGAGCATGGCGTGTTCGTCCGCTTTCTCGCTCAAAGCCTTTATGACGTCCAGTTCGGACTTGGGCATGGCGAGAACGCTTTCGTAGGTAGGGCAGGTCTTGACGATGAGCGCGTCTCTTAACAAACTCAAAACGTCCTTACAGATGAGCGCGACGCTTTTCCCCGAAGAACAGGCTTCTTCCGTGACCGAGAGAGCCTTTTTGACGTCCGAAGTAAAAATCCCTTCCACGAGTTCGTAGGTTTTTTGATTATCGCTCGCGCCCAAAACGCTGATAACGTCGTTATAGGTGAGTTTTTTGTCGCTGAACGACAGGCACAGATCGGCAATGGAGAGAGCGTCTCTCACGCACCCTTCGCCGCTCCTTGCGATCTTTACGACGGCTTGTTCTTCGTACTCTTTTCCGACTTCGTCGTAAATCCTTTCGATAAGCGAAACTATCTGCTTATCGGGAACCAACTTGAAGTCAAAACGCATGCAGCGCGACAATATGGTCGCGGGCAATTTATGCTGTTCGGTCGTCGCAAGAATAAACACGGCGTGAGAAGGCGGTTCTTCAAGCGTTTTAAGTAGCGCGTTGAAGGCTTCGGTGGTCAACATATGCACTTCGTCGATAATGTAGACCTTGTATTTGCCCGCAACGGGCGGATACTGTATCTTATCGCGTATTTCCCTTACGTTTTCCACTTTATTGTTGGAAGCGGCGTCCATCTCGATGACGTCGAGATTAGCCGGATCGTTAAGAGCAAGGCAAGTCGGGCACTTGCCGCACGGCGAACCGTTTACGGGGTGTTCGCAGTTGATAGCCTTTGCGAATATCTTGGCGGCGGTCGTTTTTCCCGTTCCGCGCGTACCGCAAAACAGGTATGCGTGCCCTATTCTTCCGCTTGATACCTGATTGATAAGCGTTTTGACTACGTGTTCCTGACCAATCATTTCTTCAAAAGTTTTAGGTCTGAAACGCCGATAAATTGCTAAATATGACATACCGTTTACCCCGATAAAAATGTCTTACGACTAAAAATTCAAACTGAAAACAGTTTTCTCGACTTGGTTTTTATTCTCTGCAAGGTGTTGTCGATGGACTTTTCGGATAGGTTCATAAACTCCGCTATTTCCGAACACTTGTAACCTGCAACGTAATAGTCGAAAACGGCTTTTTCCATTTCCGAAAGCGAGTTGCGAATGGCAAAAAGCAATTCCTGCCGACTTTTTTCGGCAAAAACGTCCTCTTCGACGCTGAAAGAATTATTGAGCAGCGGATCGAGACTTTCCGAAACGTTGAGAGCCTTTCTTCTGTCGCCGCCTTCCAACCGAATGACGTTAAGTATCCTGTTCCTTACGCAGGCGTAGGCAAATGTTTTGAAACTCGCCTCGCTCTCGTTGTTCTCGTCAAACTGCGAAACGGCGTCGTATAGCCCCAAAAAGCCCTCTTGCGAGAGATCTTCGACGCTGATACCGACGAACGAATACGGTCTTGCGATGGACTTGACCATCTGTTCGTATCTGCGATAAAGCGTTTCAAAGGCTTGCTTATCGCCGCCGCGATAGGCTGTCAGCAACTCTTGATCGGTTAAATTGTCGCTTCCGTTTCGAGTCATAACTTACTTCTTTGCCTCAAAGCCTCGAACACGGCTACGCCGCAAGCGACGGAAGCGTTGAGCGAATTGACCTTGCCTTCCATGGGAATGGTTATAACACCGTCGGAAAGTTTTTTTGTAAGGCTGTTTACGCCCGTATCTTCACCGCCGACGACTATTGCCGTCAAGCCCGTCAGATTGCTTTTGTATATGGACGAACCGCCAAGTTCAAGACTGAAAACGAAAATGTTGTTTTGCTTGATTTGCTTTATAGCGTTGTTGACGTTGGTAACTCTCGCTATTTTTACGTGCGTTGCGCTACCTTCCGATATCCTTATGACCGTATCGGAAACGGGCGCCTGACGGTGTTTGCCGATTATTATTCCGCTCACGCCGCCGCACTCGCAAGTTCTTATTATACTGCCCAAATTGTGCGCGTCCTCGATGCCGTCGAGTATAACGACGGGCTTTTGAGTTTTTACGCACTCGTCGATTATATCTTCTATTTCGCAATATGTGTATTCGGATAAAACGGCGATAAATCCCTGATGCTTGCCGGTGTTGCTCATCTTGTCGAGCACGGCTTTTTCCGCAAAGGAAAATTTAACTCCGCTCTCTTTAATAGCGTTTATAAGCGTTCGCGACTGCTCGTCCCTTAATCCGTTTTGCACTAATATTTTATCGACCGTCTTGTCGGAATTTATGACTTCCCTTACGGCGTTTCTGCCTTCAACGTTCATCGCATTCTCCTAAACTGATGAGATATTCAAGTCTTTCGTATTCGCCGATGAGATACAAATACCCCAAAACGGCTTCAAAACCCGTGGACTTATTGTATTCGCTGACCGACGAGTGTTTGGCTCGCGAAGGCTTCTTCGCGTTCCTTGCCCGACGGAAAATTTCCGCTTCCTTTTCGGTAAAGGCTTGGATATGCTCGTCAACGAGCTTTGCCTGCGACTTAGCCGAAACGACTTTGCCGGCGATCACGGAAAGTTGCCCGCTCTTTGCGTCGGTCGTTACGGCGTACTTTTTGCGGACGATCAGTGAATAGACCGCGTCGCCCACGAACGCCAGAACGACGGGATTCATATTTTCCGCCTTACGGCTGTCTATTGTTTCCGTTAGTCGCAAAGTCTCTCCTTTTCACCCGAAATCGCTTGCTTTGCAAAGGGCATTTTTATATTTTTCTATAACAGAGCGTCCGAAGTTTTCGCAAGAAAAGTTCGGTGAAAACCGTCAGGTTTTGCTTGCGTTTAGCAAACTGACGCTTACATTATAACATATAGTTTTATTTTTTACAATTAAATTAAACCGTTTATACGGGCAATTTGAAACGGCGGCCGAAAAATCGGTCGCCGTTTAACGATCTTGGTGAATTATACTTTTTATGCGCAACGCATTCTCTGCCGTAATTAAAACTTAACACAAAGATTTTCCGATTGCTACTATTTTTTTACTTTTTGCCCCACAT
>JAFVDA010000014.1 GCA_017478765.1 Clostridia bacterium | reverse complement strand
TTTTGCTTGGTGCGGTTAAACTTGATATCGTCGAGCGGATATTCCTTGTAGACGAGCGTTCCGTCGGGGTTGTCCATTCTAAGCTTTACGAGGAATTTGAGCATATTGTTGCCGATGACCACGCCCTTGCCGTCGGGGCCTTCGACCGTCGAACCTATCTTGGGCATCTTTTTATACACGCCCGAATAATATTCGTTCTCATAGTCCAAACAGCACATCAGCCTTCCGCACAGTCCGCTGATCTTCCCGGGGTTTAGCGATAAGCCTTGCACCTTAGCCATCTTTATGCTGACCTTTCTGAAGTCGGGCATGCAGGACGCGCAACAGCAAACTCTTCCGCACGGCGCGATGCCGCCGAGTATTCTCGTTTCGTCGCGAATACCTATCTGCCTTAATTCTATTCTCAAATGGAATATCGCCGCAAGGTCTTTTACGAGATCGCGGAAGTCTATCCTTCCTGCGGCGGTAAAGTAAAATATGACCTTACTGCCGTCAAAGGTGAATTCGGCGTCGATAAGTTTCATTTTGAGTTTGTGCGCCGCGATGCGCTCCTCAGCCGTCTTTTTGGCTTGCGCAACCTTTTCAAGGTTAGCGTTATACCTTTCGGTATCCTTTTGCGTTGCTTTTCTTACGATGGGCTTTAAGGGCTTGACGACGCTCTCTTCCGGCACTTCCTTTACGCCGTGACAGCAGGTCGCGTACTCCAACCCCCTCGCCGTTTCGACGACCACTCCGTCGCCCGCTTGTATGTTTTCTTTATTCGGAGCGAAGTAATACACCTTCGCCGAGTTTTTGAATTTTATTCCTATAACCTTTGCCATTTTGCCTTTTCCTCCATGACGGAAAACAGTATCCTGTCGGTTGCCATTGAATTATTTGCGTTGAAGTTTATGGATTTTTCGATCGTGCCGAGTTTGTCGATTATCCCGATGAATACGGCGGGGCGGAACTTTTGCTTTATCTGTCGGTAATTCCGCTCGTTGCCCGTAAGGCACTTGTGGCACACCACCTTCAAGCCGGTTATGACGTCTATCAGCGGGTAATCCTTCATTTTCGCCTGATAGAATATAACGTCGGCGGCGGTGTTCATCTTGCCGATTACGTCAAGACAAAACTCGAAAAGTTGCGGGGTGTACTGCCATTCGTAATATCTTATAGCCTCGCCCATTTGCCCCCCGGCAAGCGCTACCGATATCGAAAGCCTGTCGCCGTCAGGGTGATCGGGGCTTAGAGCGGAAAAAAGTTTTTCCTCCGAAAACAGCGGAACACTGAGCCTTTTGGAACGGGATTTAATGGTCGGCAGCACGGCGTTTTCGTTGACCGTACTCATCAAAATAACCACGTTTTTGGGCGGTTCTTCAAGCGTTTTCAACAGTTTGTTCTGGTACTGCGCAAGTTCTTCCACTTTGCTCACGATAAACAGTCTTATCGGCAGTTCCATGGGCTTTACCACCGATTGAGCCACCAGTTCGTCCGCGCAGGCGACCGTCAACTTTTTCTCCTTGGGGTAAAAAGTCACGTCGGGGTGTTCGCGCTTTTCTATCAAGGTCGCAACCCTCGTGCCGAAAGAAGAATAATAGTCGTCGCAAACGATGAGTTTGGATAGTTCTATAAGGTATTCGCCCGCCATAGCCTCGTCCGAACACGCGATCAAATAGGCGTGCGACAGTTGCCCGCTCGCCTTATCGTTTTGAATTATTCTGAACGCGTTGGTGTCCGAAATAGGTGTAAGCATTTTTTAATGTTTATATACTCTTATTTGATATAATTGTTTTGCTTTAAGTATTCGACTATCTTTTCGTGCGTCTGATACTTGTTGCCGTCCGCCTTAAACGAAACGAAGGTATCGGGGAATTTCTCTTTGAGCGCAAGATAACCTTCATACACCTTGCGGTGAAATTCAAGCCCGGCAAGTTCTATCCTGTCGGCGCCGTCAATGCCGCCCTTTCTCGCAAAAGCCGTTTCGGGAGGAACGTCCATAAACACGGTGACGGTGGGCATGCAGTTGTCGAGCGCGAACTTGTTGACCGAAGCGACGAAATCGTACCCCAACCCCCTTGCGTAAGCCTGATAGGCAAAGGAAGAATGAATATACCTGTCGAGAATGACTATCTCGCCCCTATCAAGGCTCGGCAGTATCTTTTCCTTGATGAGTTGACACCTTGCGGCGGCGTATAAAAGAGCTTCGCACTCGTCCACCATCAAGCCGTTATCCTTATCGAGAATAATAGACCTTATCTTTTCGGATATCTCCGTTCCTCCCGGCTCGCGAGCGTAGAAAAACGGCTGTCCGCTTTTTTCAAGATATTCCTTCAAAAGGCGGGATTGAGTGCTTTTCCCGCACCCCTCGCAGCCTTCAAACGTTATAAATACCGACATATCGACCTAAATAAACCAAAGTAATAAATAAAAATATGACGGAGCAACTTAACTTAAAAAAAGTCGCTCCGCCGAAACTTCAGGAAATGATTTCTTTTATCTCGACCGTCATCTTCTTGCCCGTGGGAGCAATATAGGTGACAGTTTCGCCGACCTTTCTGCCCAAAATGGCTTTGCCGAGTTCGGACTCGGTGGAAACCTTGTTTTCGGCAATGTTGGCTTCGGCGGTGCCTACTATACTATACTTTCTTTCAAACGATTTTCCGCCTTCCGCTTGAAGGGCGATGACCGCTTCTACGCCCAGTTCGATCTTGTCGGTCGCCTTTTTGGTGTAGATGACGGCAAGCCTTAATTTGGCTTCGATCTCTTCCTTTTCGGCGGTCAAACGGGCTAAGTTTTCCTTGGCGGCAACGTACTCGGCGTTTTCGGAAAGGTCGCCGAATTCCCTGGCGGTTTTAAGTCTTTCGACCGCTTGCGGAATTATGTCTTCGTTGAGTTCTTTGAGTCTTTCTTCTAATTTAAGTTTGCCTTCTAAACTTATATCAAACTTTTCCATACCTATAATATATCCTTATACTGTCTTTTTTCTCGTTTATTATACGCTTTCACAGCGCCTTTGTCAAGCGTCGGCGAGGGGATAAGCCGTCCATAATTTACGCGCTTAAACCCTATGCCGCCAAATAAAGGGTTGACGGTTTCGCCGAAATATTCAGCCAGATTTATTTAAGACGCGTTATTGCTCGTTGCCGATAAGTACGGCTTTTATTCTTCTTATACCTGCGGAAGAGGACTGTTCCTTGATTATCTTGAAGGTCCCGAGTTCTCCCGTGCGGTTAGCGTGCGGGCCGCCGCATATCTCTTTGGAAAATTCGCCCATGGTGTAGACCTTGACCTTTTCGCCGTACTTGTTGTCGAAAACGCCTATCGCGCCCGACGCTTTGGCTTGGTCGACGGTCATCTCTTCCATAGTGACGGGAACGTCCGCCTTGATGGCTTCGTTTACCAGCCTTTCAACTTCTGCTATCTCTTCGGCGGTCATGGGTCTATCGAAGTTAAAGTCGAATCTCAGCCTTTCGACCGTTATGTTGGAACCTTTTTGCGAAACGGTCGGTGATAAAACCTTTTTGAGCGCCGCTTGCATAAGGTGGGTTGCGGTATGAAGTCTTGCGGTCGCTTCGCTGGTGTCTGCAAGTCCGCCCTTGAATTTTTGCTCGCTGCCTGCGGACGACTTGGCTTGATGTTCTTCAAAAGCCTTGTTGTATCCGTCGACGTCGACGGTAAAGCCGTTTTCCTTGGCAAGTTCCATGGTTATCTCGAGCGGGAATCCGAACATGTCGTAAAGGCGGAAAGCCGTCTTTCCGGGGAAGGTAGCGCCCTGAATATGGGTGATGACCTTATTGAATTCTTTAAGTCCGTCGGCAAGAGTTTTGGTAAACTTTTCTTCTTCTTTATTCAGTTCGTCGTAAATCTTTTGCGCGTTCAGGGCAAGTTCGTCGTAGTAGTAGCTATACTTTTCGACGTAGCACCTGGCTATCTCGGCAAGCGAACCCGTAGGAAGATCTATGTTTCTGCCGAATCTGACAGCCCTACGGATAAGTCTTCTTAAAACGTAGCCTTGATCGACGTTGGAAGGAACTATCCCGCGCGTGTCGCCGATAAGGAACGTAGCCGTTCTTACGTGGTCTAAAATTATCCTGTAAGCCTTGGTTATCTCGGCGCTGTCGCCGTACGCTTTGCCCGTCAAATCGAATATCTTTTGCTTGGCGGTGTAAAATAGTTCGGTATCGTAAACGCTCTCGACGCCGTTCAGAATGCAAAGCGTTCTTTCAAGCCCCATGCCCGTATCGACGTTTCTTTGCTTGAGTTTGGAATAACTGCCGTCCTCGTTTTTATAGAACTGCATGAAAACGTTGTTCCAGATTTCCAAATACCTGCCGTTGTCTGAAGATGGATCGCAATCTTCGCCTTCGGGATCGGTGTCGATAAACATTTCGGTATCGGGGCCGCAAGGTCCGGTCTTGCCGGCTATCCACCAGTTATTCTTCTTGGGAAGGAAGAATATCTTGTCTTCGGGAATGCCGCAAGCCTTCCATTGCTCGAATGAAGACACGTCTCTCGGCGCGTCGTCGTCGCCCGCGAATACTGTGACGGCAAGTTTTTCGACCGGGATATGGAGATACTCCGTTAAAAACTCGTAACTCCACTTGATGGCTTGTTCGTTGAAATAGTCGCCGAGCGACCAGTTGCCGAGCATCTCGAAAAACGTAAGGTGCGACTTGTCGCCCACTTCGTCTATGTCGCCCGTACGGACGCACTTCTGAACGTCGGTAAGGCGGTTGCCGGCAGGGTGCTTTTCACCCAAAAGATAGGGAACCAACGGGTGCATTCCGGCGGTCGTAAACAAAACCGACGGATCGTTTTCCGGGATAAGGCTCGCGGAAGGTATTATTTTGTGTCCTTTACTTTCAAAAAATTTAAGGTAGGTATCTCTCAATTGTTGAGCGGTCAGTTTATTCATTATCAGAACCCCTTTTGTTATCTAAACGGTAATTTATAGTTATTTTTTGGTTATTTCGTAGCCGGTCGGAGTGTTCTTGACGATATAGCCTTGCTCGGCTATCTGTGCCCTTACGGCGTCGGCGGTCGAATAGTCTTTTTGGGCGCGCGCCGCTTGCATTCTTTCGGCAAGATCGATGACTTCCTGCGGAACGGGCTCGCTGTACGCGTGCTCCGAAAGGTATTTTTTGGCGTCGCAACCAAACAAGCCGAGCAGCGAATAGGTCCTAACTATCTTGTCGACGAGCGCGACGGCTTTGCCGTCCTTTTGGGTTAGATAGGCTTTGACCTGTTTGAAGTAACCGAACAGGTCGGCAAGCGCCAAAGAAGTATTGAAGTCGTCGCTCATAGCCGCGTTGAACTGCCCGTCTACGTCCGTAGGCTCGCTGTCGTCCGCAACGAGATTTGCCGACTTCACGTCGTCGATTATCTTATAAAAAGCGCCCATTTGCTTTTCGGCGTCGGGGAAAAGCGAGTCGGTCACGTTGACGTCGTTACGGTATGAAGTGGAAAGAAGCGCAAATTTAATCGCGTCCGCGCTGTATTTATCCAACAAGTCCGAAAGGAGCAACGAATTGCCCAAGGACTTACTCATCTTCTGCCCGTTGACCTTGATAAGTCCGTTGTGTATCCAGTACTTGGCAAAGTGCTTGCCGGTAAGGCTTTCCGACTGCGCTATCTCGTTTTCGTGGTGCGGAAAGATAAGATCCCTTCCGCCGCCGTGGATATCTATTTGCTCGCCGAAAGCCGCCTTATTCATCGCCGAACACTCTATGTGCCAGCCGGGGCGACCTTTGCCCCAAGGCGACTCCCAGAAAGGTTCGCCTTCCTTTGCCCTCTTCCAGAGCGCAAAGTCGAGCGGAGATAACTTTTGTTCGTCGTTCTCTATCCTTACGCCGTCGAGCATATCCTTTGCCTTTCTGTTGGAAAGACAGCCGTAGCCCGGGTAGGACTCCACCTTAAAATATACGCTGCCGTCGGGAGTCGGGTAGGCGTGCCCGGAATCTATAAGACCTTGAATAAACTCGATGATGTTATCGATGTTTTCGGTGGCTTTGAGCCAAATATCGGGATCGCCGACGCCAAACCTGCGCATTTCGCGGTCTATCTTTTTGATCATCATCAAAGCGTAACGATCGGCGGGAATGCCCGTTTCGTTGGACTTGGCGATTATCTTATCGTCCACGTCGGTATAGTTGCGGGCGTAAGTGACGTCGTAACCCATTTTGACCAAAAACTTGCGGATAATGTCGTATACGAGCGCCTGATAGGCGTGACCTATGTGCGCTTCGCCCGAAACGGTTATTCCGCAGGCGTACATTTTGACCTTATTCCCGTCGATGGGAACAAAATCCTCTTTTTGTCTGGTTAAAGTGTTATATATCTTCATAAAAAACCCAAATCGTTTTTTGATAAACGCGCGATATAGACGCCCTACTTTTTGCTCTGACGCCAAAAGCGCGCCCTTACGCGTTAATTATTTTAGCATAATCGGCGGTAATAATCAATTAAATAAACAAATAATTACACGCTTTTATGGCTGACGATAGATTTTTCTTGCAAAATTTTATCGGTTATTATATAATACACAGTATACAAGGTTTTAGGAAGGTATTCAAAAATGTTGGATATAAAGTTGATAACCGAACGCCCCGATTTCGTTAAGGAGGCGCTTGCCAAAAAGGGTTGTAACGCCGACTTTACCGAACTTCTTCAATGGGTGGCGGAAAGAAAGGCGATATTGCAGGAAGTCGAAGCCGACAAGGCTATGAGAAACAAAGTTTCCGCTCAGATCCCCCAACTCAAAAAACAGGGGCAACCGGTAGACGAGATATTTGCTCAAATGCGCGAACTCGGCGAAAAAATTTCCGCGGCGGACGAAAAACTCAACGCTTTGAACGATAAGATTTTCGACTTCGTGGCAAAACTTCCGAATCTTCCCGACGAAGATCTTCTTCCCGGTGAAAAGGAAAACAATCAGGTCGTCAAGGTTTTCGGCGAAAAACCCGACTTTAATTTCGAGCCCAAAAACCACGTCGATCTTTGCACGGCGCTTGGTCTTATCGACTACGAGCGCGGCGTCAAACTGTCGGGCGGCGGATACTGGCTGTACCGAGGCGACGGCGCAAGGCTCGAGTGGGCGCTTCTGAACTTCTTTATCAGCGAACACCTGAACGACGGTTATACCTTTATTTTACCCCCGCACATGCTCGGTTATAACTGCGGATTCGGCGCCGGGCAGTTCCCCAAATTCTCCGAGGAAGTTTACTGGATAGAGGACGGCGAAGCCGACGGCAAAAAGGCGCAGCGTTTTATGCTCCCCACCGCCGAAACGGCGCTCGTCAACATGTACGCCGGCGAGATAATCGACGAGAGCAAACTTCCGATGAAGTTCTTTGCCTACACCCCTTGTTACAGAAAGGAAGCGGGCAGTTATCGCGCGGAAGAACGCGGCATGATAAGAGGTCATCAATTCAATAAGGTCGAAATGGTTCAGTACGCCCATCCCGACAAGTCGAAAGAGGCTTTTGAAGAACTTGTCAACAAGGCTTGCTCGCTCATGGAAAAGTTGGGGCTCCACTTCAGACTTTCCAAACTTGCCGCGGGAGACTGTTCGGCTTCGATGGCGAGAACGTACGATATCGAAGTTTGGATACCAAGCATGGGCATTTACAAGGAAGTCAGTTCCGTTTCCAACGCCAACGACTATCAGGCGCGCCGCAATAACACGAGATACCGCGGAGCCGATAAAAAGACCGGTTTTGTCCACACCTTAAACGGTAGCGGACTTGCCACCAGCCGCGTGTTCCCCGCGCTCATCGAGCAGTATCAGAACGCCGACGGTTCGGTCACTATTCCGGAAGTATTAAGACCGTTTATGGGCGGTCAGTCGGTCATCAAACCGTAATATAACTTCCGTATAACAAGCAAATTTCCCCCTTAAAAAATATTAACAAAAACCCGCGCCGCTTCAATTTGCGTTGAACGGAGCGGGTTTTGATTTTTTTAAGAACGGTTATGATTGTATAAAAAAACCCGCTTTGGATTAAAAAATAATCCAATACGGGGTTTTATTATTAATAGTTATTATAATATTGATATTAAACCCGCGACGACGGCAAAAACGGATAGCGCAATACAAATTATATTGGTGATAAACGCAGTAGTATATCTTTTCTTGATAAGTTTATCAAACTGATATTCGCTATCTGTATTGAAAGACATTTGACTGTACTTCTTGAATTCTTTTCTTTGAGAAACAATCTCAATTGCAATTATCGCAGCAGATATTATCAACATAAAAATAATGCCCATCGTCCCACTGCTCAATGACCGCATAATAAACCCAGCGAACATAAAAGGTATACTAACATAAACTGCTATATTAGTCTTCTTTAATGTATCAAGCTTTTTGTAATAATTATCAATCTTTTCCTGATACTTTTTAGTAACCGGCCATTGTTCACTATCGTCAATATTTAGAACATATTCTCCGGCTTGTGACGGAAGAATGTCATCTAAACTATAATCTTCGCCTTCATACTCAAATTTTACGGAAAAAACAGAATGATATATTACTTCAATAGATTCTATTTTAATATTATCAACATTTTTTACACCGTAGAAATTCTTTATCCAGTTTTTCTTCTCTGAAATAATGAAGTCTAATACTTTTCTTTCGTCGTTAACGAATTCACCGTCTTCAGGATCTATGTCGTCAACTTCAGTGATTTCCATAAGATTTTTATCTCTATCACTCGGTATTATACCGGATATTAAAGAATGATGATATTTATTTGTTTCCGTAACGCTCTTGCTTGACGTTTGATATGTTGGTTTGATTTGATAATCGTTATAGACTTGATTTGCCTGATATCCGGTAAAGGTTGTTTCAGTCTCGCTATGTGTTTCGGTACCTAAAAAAGAAAAATTAATTATATAACTATAGTCTTCTACTCTTTCAGCATTAACAGTATTTTCATTTATATAATTCTTAAATTTCTCGTCAAGTTGCCAACTATTCTTGACAAGTTTTATAAATCTTTCTTTTACAACCTGCCCGATGGATTCTTTTGCAATCATCTGAGTTACTTTTAAGGGTACGCCATAAATCGTCGCGTTCATAATTTTCTCCTATGTTCTAATTTTGTTAATTATATTGACATTTTAGTTAATGTTTTACGAATTGTCAAGCGTTTTAGAATAATTTTTGATAAAATTTACAAAATTAGAATTTAATAGGTCTCTATTATGATTAAGATAAGCGAATACAGAAAGTTGAAAGGAATGACTCAAAAAGAACTTGCAAATAGACTGGGCGTGTCAGCCGGCAACCTATGCGAATGGGAAAAAGGCAGAATAGAACCAAGTATTTCGGCTTTAATAAAAATATCTAATATATTAGATATAACTATTGACGAATTGATTGGAACGGAAACTACGAACTATTCACCTGTTTCGGCTGATGAAAGCAGTGAGTTGTTATACTATTTCAAACAACTTGATTACGACTCACGCAAACTAATAGTCCAAATTACGAAACAGTTGTCGTCTAAATAATTGAGAGATTCTAACAAACGAAAACCCGTCGGCTTTCAAGAATAAGCCGACGGGTGTTTTTTATAGATATTAAGTTATCCGATCGGGAATTATGCTTCCGTCTTGGGACCTGCGCTAACGAGAGCCTTACCCGCTTCGTTAGTGGTGTACTTGGTGAAGTTCTTGATAAATCTACCGGCAAGATCTTTAGCCTTTTCTTCCCAAACGGAAGCGTCGGCATAGGTGTCTCTCGGATCGAGAATGGCGGGATCTACTCCGGGAAGAGCCGTAGGAACTTCAAAGTTGAAGTAAGGAATGGTCTTGGTGGGAGCGGAATTGATGGAACCGTCCAAAATAGCGTCGATGATGCCTCTCGTATCCTTGATGGAAATACGCTTGCCCGTGCCGTTCCAGCCGGTGTTTACAAGGTAGGCTTTGGCGCCCGATTTTTTCATCTTCTTGACCAGTTCTTCGGCGTATTTTGTGGGGTGGAGTTCGAGGAACGCCTGACCGAAGCACGCGGAGAAGGTGGGCGTGGGTTCGGTTATTCCGCGCTCGGTACCCGCAAGTTTAGCCGTGAAGCCCGAAAGGAAGTAATACTGCGTCTGTTCGGGCGTGAGTATGGAAACGGGGGGAAGTACGCCGAAAGCATCTGCCGAAAGGAAGATGACGTTCTTTGCGGCGGGTGCGGAAGAGATAGGACGTACGATGTTTTTTATGTGATAGATAGGATAAGAAACGCGGGTGTTTTCGGTAACGCTCTTGTCGGCGAAGTCTATCTTGCCGTTTTCGTCGAGCGTAACGTTTTCCAAAAGAGCGTTGCGTTTGATGGCGTTATAGATATCGGGCTCGCTGTCTTTGTCGAGATTGATTACTTTAGCGTAGCAGCCGCCTTCGAAGTTGAACACGCCGTTATCGTCCCAACCGTGTTCGTCGTCGCCGATAAGAAGTCTTTTCGGGTCGGTGGAAAGCGTAGTCTTACCCGTGCCGGAAAGCCCGAAGAAGATAGCCGTGTTTTCGCCGTTCATATCGGTATTTGCCGAGCAGTGCATGGAAGCCATGCCTTTGAGCGGGAGATAGTAGTTCATCATGGAGAACATACCCTTCTTCATTTCACCGCCGTACCAGGTGTTGAGGATGACCTGCTCGCGGCTGGTCACATTGAAAGCGACGCAAGTCTCGCTGCGGAGGCCCAGCTCCTTATAGTTGTCGACCTTTGCCTTGGCTGCGCAGTAAACTACGAAGTCGGGTTCCTGGTCGAATTCCTTCTGGTTCTGGGGACGGATGAACATGTTGGTCACGAAGTGTGCCTGCCATGCAACCTCCATGATGAAGCGGACCTTCATGCGGGTGTCCTTGTGGGTGCCGCAGAATCCGTCGACCACGAAGAGGCGCTTGCCGCTGAGCTGCTGCTTTGCAAGCTTCTTCACCTCTTTCCAGGTGCTTTCGCTCATCTTGTGGTTGTCGTTGGGGTAGCCGTCGGTCGTCCACCAGATTTCGCCGGGAGCACCTTCCTTGGTGGTCTTGTCGTAGACGATGTATTTGTCTTTGGGAGAACGTCCGGTATAGATGCCGGTCATTACGTTGATTGCACCGAGCTCGGTAACCTGACCTTTGTCGTAGCCTTCAAGGCCGGGTTTTGTCTCTTCGTTGTAGAGAACCTCATAAGTAGGGTTGTAGAGGATTTCCTTTACGCCGGTGATGCCGTACTTGGCAAGAGTTTTTTTGTCCATAAAATATTTT
>JAFVDA010000013.1 GCA_017478765.1 Clostridia bacterium | reverse complement strand
AATTCTCAAAATTCGGCTAACGGGTTTACTTTTATACAGGATCTTATAGCCAACGGTTATACGTCCTACTCGATCGCGCCCACCGCCTTCTTCAACGAACAGGTAGGCATGTATCTTTCGTCCGGTTGGACTATTCCCGACCTTGACAACAAGTATAAAGAACATTTTGCAAGCAGAGACGACTGGGGACTTTTGCCCTATCCTAAGTCGGTTACCGCCGCGAGCGCTACCGGCAGCTGGTCGTGCGGTATCACCAACAACCACCACGCCGATAAGACGGCTATAAAAGAACTTCTCCTTTGGCTCACTACCGCCGAAAGTTCGGACGCCATCACATTAGCAACGGGTATGATCCCCGCAAGAAAGTCGGTCAACAGGAATTACGCTCAAGGCTCTCCCGAATATACCTTGATGAAACAACTTGAATTGAGCGGAAGAGAAAGACCTGTGACCGTCGCTTATCCTAAATTCTCCACCTGCTTCAATCAGGTAATAGCTCAACTCGGGAACAGGGACGTAATAGGTAAAGTAATGGATCTTTTGAACGCTCAGGCGGGCAATCTCCAGAACGAAATGAACAGACTAAACAAATAATCGGTCAGGTAAACTATGAAAGTCAATACGTTGACAATCAGCACGTTGATAATAGCCGCGGTGTTTATAGTCATATTCGCACTATTCGCCGTTTTGGATATATCAACGAGCAAAAAGCGAAAGGAAAGGTACAGAACGGGGGCAACTGTAACGTCTTATCTGATGTTACTACCCGCAGTTTTGTTGGCGTTTATGTTTGTCCTTTTGCCTATACTCTATTCGCTCGGCTACGCGTTTACCGACTACTATTTGTTGGAGCCGCAAAATATTTCCTTCGTCGGGTTTGACAATTTCAAAGAGGTATTCGAGGAGATAGGTCAAGGCGGTACTTTGTATCACGCGTTGATAAACACTTTGATATTCGTCGTAGGGGTGGTTCCGCTTCAAATAGGGCTTGCGCTACTACTCGCGTTATTTGTCAATAAGCCTCTCAAAGGCTCCAAGATATTCAAGGTTTGCTTTTTCGCGCCAGTCGTTATATCGCTATCGGTAACTTCTATGCTTTGGCGAGATATACTTTCCGGTTCGGAAACGGGGCTTTTGAACGCCTTTTTGGGACTGTTTGGCGCCGAGGCTCACGACTGGCTGAGAGATCCCGCTACGGCAATGCCGTGCATAATCGTTTTGAGCGCGTGGCAGGGTTGCGGATATCAGATGCTTATATTCCTTTCGGGCTTGACCAATATCCGAAAAGAACTTTACGAAGCCGCCGCTTTAGACGGCGCGGGCGCTTGGACGCAATTCAAGTTAGTCACCTGGCCGGGACTGAGGTCAACGTTCGTGTACATACTTATCACGGTGTTTATAGGCGCTTGCCGAATATCGACGCAACCTATGTTGCTTACGGGTTATCAGGATCACACGGTTACGCTTTCCTACTACATGTATCAAACGGGTTACCGCGATCGCTGGGTAGGCTTGTCGTCGGCGGTGGCGCTACTTATGACCATCGTCATAGGTACTATAACGCTTATTCAAAGAAGACTTTTCAGGGAGAAGGATTAGTATGACCAACCAACGCTATAAAGATCTTCCCAACTTCAAGCGCAATAAAACTCCGACCAAAAAGATAGTCGAGCAGATAATCTATATTATAGTCGGAACGGTTTTATCGCTCATATTCCTGTTTCCGATACTGTACATGCTCGCCACTTCCACCAAGAGCGAATCGGCGTTCGTATCGAGCGCGGGAACCATAGCGATGTTTCTGCCGGACTTTGCCAACCTTGGCGACGCCGTTAAAAACTACGCCAACGTATTCACCGAATTCGGCATTTGGCGTTACGCGATAAACAGTTTTATCTATGCGGGTATAGTAATAGTTCTGAACGTTATAATCAACGGACTTGCCGGGTACGTCATGGCGAAACTGAGTTTCCCGGGAAAGAAGTTTTTATCGTTTATGATAATCTTTTTGATAGTCGTGCCGGTCGAAACTTCGATTATCCCGCTGTACTCCATCGTTATAATAATGCTTGGGCTTAAAAAGACCATGACCGTTCTGGGCGTAATACTCCCCGCGGCGATAAGCATATTCAACATATTCTTATTTATGCAGTTTTTCAGCAATATCCCCAAGGAATACGAGGAAGCCGCGAGAATGGACGGGGCGAATACCATGCAGGTATTTTTCAAGGTCATTTTGCCGCTGTCCAAACCCATAGTCGCAACCGTCGCGGTATTTTGCTTTATCGGCGTATGGAACGACTATTTGTGGCCGTCGATGATATTGCCGACGCCGAGCGCGGGGCAATGGCCGCTTCTGCCTATACAGTCGGTCGTGTCTAGCATAGGCTCGATGTCGGAACTGACGACCAGCGAAAGAATGGCTGCGCTCGTGGTTACAAGCGTTCCCATATTCGTCATATACGTACTGGCTCAAAAATATATCGTACAGGGCTTCGGAAACGCCGGGCTTAAAATGTAGGAGAAACAATGAAACGCAAAAATATATTATTTTCCATCGTAATATCGTTTATTCTCATCGTAGGGTACTGCCTTTCGGCGTGCTCTACGCAAAATAACGGTAATACTAAGCCTGACGGCAATACGCCTGCGCAAACCAAAACGCTTTTGCACTATTCCTTCGACGAGGACGGCGGTTACAGCACTAAGGAGGCGGTCAGCGGAGAAAACTTTAACATAAATTACGTTTTCTCATATATGAACGCCGAAAGACTTTTCAAAGAACCGTCCGCGCCTTTACGTAAAGCGGGCGTTAAGGGTAACTCCCTTTATATGGACGGGTTTTCCACTTTTATTACGGACACCGATTTTGAAATGCCCAAGTCCAAGATAACGCTGTCGGCGTGGGTTGCTCCGAGAGTTTTTGAAAACATCGTCAACTACGGCGGCGACGCCGAAGGTCATCCGAGAATGACAGGCGTTATCAATAAGGGCAATATCGAAGTTTGCGAGGGCTTCCTGCTCGGCTACGGAAGGCTGGGGCTTTGGGGGCTGCAAATGGCTCTATATAACACCGAAGAAGAAAAGGAGTTCGTCGTCGGGTTTTACGATCCCATCAACACCCTGCCTTTATACGAATGGTCGCACATAACCGCCACTTTCGACGGTGAAACGGGTTACGTCGGCTTGTTCTTCAACGGTGAAAGGGCTTACGAATCGTATATCCCCGAACTCGTATCTTGCAGGTTGATCGATTCCGAAGAACCTTTATATATCGGCAGATACGTCAGCCCACAGATCGAATTCGGCGTTGAACGTCAGATGATATCGGGCTTGCTGGACGAAGTCAGCGTTTACTCCGAGGCGTTGACGCCCAAGGAGATAAACGGCATATATTCGGACACCGATTACAGCGGTCATCCAACTCTTGACTTTAAGGAAATAGCGCTCGATCCGTCCGTCTACGAAGGCGACAGATATCGTCCGCAATACCACGCCATACCCCCTGCGGTATGGATGAACGAACCGCACTCTCCTTTCTATTATAAGGGAAGATATCACGTATTCTATCAGCATAACCCTGCGGGACCTTACTGGTCGCAGATACGTTGGGCTCATATAGTCAGCGACGATATGGTGCACTGGAAGTACGTTAAGGACGCGGTTGCGCCTACTCCCGGCATTTGCCCCGAAGGCGTTTGGACGGGCGGCGCGGTCATCGGACCCGACGGCGCGCCCTGGCTTGCCATAACGGCGGGTACCAACACGACCACTTGGTCTATTCAGCACGTCGCGTTCGCGCACGCTGTCGACCCGAACGACCCCGATCTTACCGAATGGGTTGTCGAAGATACCGTAACTCTTCCGCACCCCAACGATAACTCGCAGGGCGAAATAAATCAGTTCCGCGATCCCTTCGTTTGGCGTGACGGCGATACCTATTATATGTTGGTATCGACTTCCATACCCGACGCAGGCGGCTCGGCTAACGTTTACACTTCGACCAACATGCACGAATGGGAGCATCACGGCTACCTATATCGATGCGATTTTGGCAGATACCCCGAACAGGGCGCCCACTGGGAATGCGTAATAATGCTGCCCATCACCACCAAGGACGGCACCACCACAAAATACGTGCTGTTCGACTGTCCGCAGTACACCGTCGACGGATACGTCGTCGATTGCTACTACTGGATAGGCAACTTCGATAAGACAACTTGTAGGTTTATAGCCGACAACGATCAACCGCAACTTTTCGATATGGGCGTAGGCATATTCACCGGTCAGAACGGTTTTTGTTATCTTACGGAACATGATATCGAAAACGGCAAGACGGATTACGAGCAGGGTAGAACCATTTTGTACGCCATCGCGCAAGGCAAAGACGCCGGAACCGACCAGAACAAGACGGCGGGCTGGGCGCATAACTTTGCCATTCCGCTCGAAATGTGGCTAAGCGACGACGGAGCGCATATCATAAGGGAACCCATAAAAGAAGCGCAATCTTTGAGAAAGGAAACCTTATTCGACTACGCGGGCGACGGCATTACCGCTTCGGAAGTCAATGAACAAATAGGATCTTTGCGTAGCGATATGCTCGAGATACGGGCGACAATAACCCTTCAACCTACTGCGGGCGAGTATTCGGGCGGAATAAGCGTCAGATACAATAAGAACGTAGTAAACACTCAAACGGAAAGAACGGATATAACCTTTTCAAACAGGGGCGTGTACGTCGAAAGGGCGCAATCTTCCCTTCTCGATTACGTTAAAAAGCACCCCAGCAGACTTTACGAAAGCGTAAAAAGAGAGTACGACGTAGTAATTCTTCTCGATAGGTCTATGCTCGAAGTTTACGTGGACGGTTTGCAAAGTTTCACTATGAGAATATACCCAAAATACGGCGATTCCGATTATCTCAACATATTCGACAACAACGCAGGGCTTAAATTTAAGTCCTTGCAAATTTATCAGATGGGCAGCGCGTATTCCGATACGGTTACCCCCGCATATTACGGCAACGTCGGCAATCTCGGAGGCGAACAATGAAAAATAGTAAAATTTTGAAATTATCCGCCTTAACTTTATCCATGGCGCTGTCGATCGCAATGGCTGTCGGGTGTGCCGAAAACGGCAACGGCGCGGCAAGCGATAACGGAAGCGGCGTCGGTGGCGGCGGAAACGCTGTGCCGACCGCGCAAAATCAGGTTTTGAACGGCGGTTTTGAAACGGCGACGCTCGAAGGTTGGACTATCGAATACGGCGACGCCTTT
>JAFVDA010000012.1 GCA_017478765.1 Clostridia bacterium | reverse complement strand
GGGCGCGGAAATTTTTTCGGTGATAAGTTATTTTTTCCTTTTTCCAAATCTCGGACGCCCTCTTGCCCCGCTCCCGACACCGCCTGAAAGGTTACGTAAGAAACCCTTTTTATGCTCCTGTAATCGTTTAGTATCTTGAGCGCGGAAACGGCTTGAATGGTCGAACAGTTGGGGTTTGCGATTAGTTTTTCGTTTCCGGTGAGTATCTCTCCGTTGACGTTCGGCACAACGAGCGGCACGTCCCTTTCCATTCGGAACGCGCTTGAATTGTCTATTACGACGCAACCGTTTTCGATGAATAACGGCGCGAATTTTTTGCTTAAATTTTTGTTTACGGCAAACAGCGCGATGGAATTTTCGGCTTGTTTTACGGTTTTTTCGTTCAACGCCGACACGGGATAACTTTTGCCGAAAACGGAAAAGGTCGAGCCGCTGCTTTTTTCCGACGCAAAAAGAAAAACCTTTTCCGCTTTTACGTTTTGTTGGCTTAAAACCTCCAGCACTTTTCTGCCGACAAGCCCCGTGCAACCGACTATCGATACGTTCATTTTCATCCCCGATACAATAAAAGTTTACCCGCCGTCCGATAAAAAAAAGTTTTTTGCTTGGTCGATAATCAAAAAGAAAAATAATTTCGGCAACGGGCGTCTTTTTATTTGTAATAATTTATATTTTAGTATATTATAGAAAGTGAAAATGCGTGCATACGCCTAAATATATTTTTTGGTGAGTAATATGGCTGAAAAGAAACAAAAAGTCAATAAATTCGCGGCGGGGCTTACCGATAGTTCCGGGCGCGACGGGTTTTATCGCAATAAGTTGGAAGTCGGGCGTTGGTCGTTCGGCGCGGAACTATTAAGGGCTAATCTCGGCAAACTTCTCGGGCTTAACCTTATCATGCTCGTTTTTATAGCTCCGATAGCATACTTTGTCGTAACTTATTTTATGCAGCGTTACACGATAGCGCACGTCTATCCGTTCTCGGCTAATATCGGCGTGGGGTACGCTCCCGTCACCAACCTTTTGGGTATGGAAGAGAACATCGTTCTTGAAATAAACAAGAGTTTCTTTTTCAAACTCCCGCTCATGGGAATGTGGCTGGCGATAGGGTTATCCGGCGCAATGTACGTTATGCGCAACCTTTGCTGGGGTGAAGACGTATCGCTTTTTAAGGACTTTTTCTTAGGGGTAAAACGCAATATCGTCGGCGTGGTCATTCTGACGATTTTATATACCGTCGTCGTTTCCGCGTGCATGATAGGCATATCCTATCTCGACTATTACGGCGCCTTGGCGGGCGGAAAGACCTGGTATCAGATAGTATTCAAGGTTTTGATGATAATCGTCATAGTATTCGCGACCGTTTGGTATTTACATTCGCTGTCGCTCTCGGTGACGTTTAAGGGTAACGCCTTTACCTATATGAGAAACGGTTTGCTTATCTCTGGGAATCTGCTGTTGCCTTTACATATATTCTTCGCGGCGTTTTCGCTTATAGGGGTGGTGTTCTTCCTTCTCGGCAGTTCGTTTATGGTACTCGGCATACTGGTCGCGGCGCTTATCGGCGTATCGTTCTTTATGCTGGTGTGGACGCTTTACAGTCAATGGCTGTATGAAAAACTGCTTGTCAATTCTTCCGCAAAACAATATAAGCCGACCGAAGCCGAAGTCAAACAAAAGCAATTAAGAGAAGAGCAAAAGTCGGGCGCTTATTCGGACGACGACTATTCGTTTGAGGAGATCGACGCGCTTCCCGCCGCCTATTCGTCAAGCGTTAAGCCCATCGACGACGGTATGAGCGTAACGGCGCTGCCCGAATACTATACTCTCTCCGACTTTGACGTTCTTCAAAAAAGCAAGGCGGATATGCTTTCCGAGTCCGAAAAGTAAGTTTCCGTACTTCGTAAAAAAAAATTCAATTTAAGGTAACTATATGAATGAAGCGTACAGCGCCCTATCCGACGTTTACGAACGTCTGATGGACGGGGAAGCGTATAAAGCCTGGGCAACAAGGGTGGTTTCGGTCATCGACGAAAACAGCCCCGGCGTGCTCGGTTATGACCTTGCGTGCGGCAGCGGCTATTTTACCCGCGCCCTGAAAAAAGCGGGGTATGACGTTATCGGCGTGGACAGTAGCGCCCAAATGTTGACCGAAGCGGTCAGGCTTTGTCGGCAACAATCTTTGAATATCGAATTTTTAAGGCAGGATATGACCTGCCTTAAAAGTTTTAATAAGGTAGATTTTTTAACCGTTATAAACGACGGGGTAAACTACGTCGCGCCCGACAAACTAAAAAAGGGCTTTGCCGCTTTTTATAAGCAGTTGAAGGTGGGCGGGATTTTGTTTTTCGACTTTTCCACTCCGTATAAACTGAAAAATATTATAGGCGACAACGTCTTTTGCGAAGATTACGACGACCTTTCGTATATTTGGTTCAACAAGTTTTTGGGCGACAGCGTTCAAATGGACCTGTCGGTTTTCAAAAAACAGGGCGAATTTTACGTTAAAAAGGAAGAAACGCATTTGCAGTACGTTCATTCGCTCGACTTTATAGTCGGTTCTTTGAAAGCGGTGGGCTTCAAGTCGGTCACGGCGAACGCGTTTATGGGCGGAGCCATTCAAAAGGACACTCAAAGGATAGAAATTTTGGCGGTGAAATAATATGGGAACCATCTTAAAAACGTTGATGTTCGATCAGGAAATATCCGTATCGCTTCTCGATACGACCGATATAGTAAATACGGCGATAGAGTATCATCATCTGTCTCCGCTGTCTGCCGCGGCGCTCGGAAGAACTATGACCGCAGTTGCGTTTATGGCGTCAAATCTTAAAAACCAAAGCGACAACCTTTCCGTTACGATAAACGGCGACGGGGTAGGCGGAAGCATAGTCGTATGCGCCGACAGTGCCCTTCATATAAGGGGGTATATAGACCAACCGAACACCGAACTTCCGTTGAACGACAAAGGAAAACTTGACGTCGCCGGGTGCGTAGGGCATCGCGGAAGAATATCCGTAGTTAAAAACCTCGGCTTAAAAGAGCCGTATACGGGCAGTTGCAATATCATCAGCGGCGAGATAGCCGAAGACTTTGCCGCGTATTATACTTATAGCGAACAGCAGCCTACCGGTATGGCACTCGGCGTCAAAGTAGGGGTGGAAGGCAAGTGCGTGGGCGCGGGCGGAATAGTTTTGCAGCCCATGCCCGGCGCAAGCGACGAAAACATAACCAAAGCCGAAACGCTGCTGTCCAACTTTGGCAATATCAGTTCGCTTATCGAGACGTTAGGCTTAGACGGCATCGTCGAAAGGTTTTTTGAAGGCGTAACTTTTGAGCGCCTTACGCCCGTATATCGGTGCAACTGCTCCAAAGATTACGTTGACAGGATACTTATCACTCTCGGCGAAAAGGAACTTTACGAAACGGTCGAAAAGGAAGGCAAAATAGAGGTCGTATGCCATTTTTGCCCCGAAAAGTACACATACTTAAAAAAGGACGTAGATATTCTTTTAGGAAAAAATGACTGAAAACAAAAGGACGATCGACGAGTACGATTATTATCGGCTCGCCTTAAAAAAACGTGAAGAAGGCTATATATTCGAGAGTGTGTCGCTTCTTAATAATATTGTTGACGAGGGCAGCAAGAACATGGAAGTTCTCGCCACCCTTGGCGACGTTTACTTCGAGATAGGTCTTTATTCACTATGCGAAAACGCGTGGTTCAAATATTTATCCATGAGCGTTCGCGACGACGATAAGATTCGCGCCTATAACGCTCTCGGCGCGTCCTTTTGCGCGCGGAACGAAAACTATCTGATGAGCCACTATTTCGATCTTGAGTTTTCGCTCAATCCCAAAAAGGAACAGGACTACGATTACGTTTTATACGACCTAATTGACTATCATAAGGAATGTTACCCCGATTTTTACGTTGCTTACCCCATAGAAGGGTTGAGCGACAAAAATCTTTTTGTTTCCGCAAACGACCTGTTGAATAAGGGTAGAATGGAAGACGGAATGAAACGCCTCGATCTCGTAAGCCCAAACAGCGAAGATTACGACGACGCCGTATATCGCTATTCGGCTTGCATGAAGGAAAACGGCGCGACTCTCGAAGAGATAAGATCTTATCTGATAACAAAGCTCGATAGGGCAATAAACAAAGGAAAGATCGCTCTCTACGTTGCGGAAACGTTTGACCGCGAGCAGGCGGAAGAACAAAAACCCTACCTTTTATTGTCGCTCGAACATGGGCTTGACGATCCTTCCGACTATTATATTCTCGCAGGTTTTCTGGCAAGGCAAAATGAGATCGCGCTATCTGAAAAGGCGCTCGACGAAAGCCTTGACCTTAACCCGTTCGAGGTCCGCTCGATATATCTTTACGGCGCCATATACTATAACGAAGGCGACTATAAAACGAGCGAGCGATATTTTAAGATGGGTTACGATCTTTGCCGCGATAACGTAAACTTGTTTTACTATAATCTTTGCCGTAGTCAAAGTTTGAGAGCCGACTACCCGCAAATACCGCTGTCGTATTCCTATCCGGAAAAGAAAGCCGTCACGTTTATCAGTCAAACGGCTTCGCTCGTTTTATCGGGGAAAACAATATTTAAGCGGTACGATCCGATCGAGTTGGAACGAATCGCCGACTACGGGTTATCCTTTCCGAATAATCTACGCGAAGACGCGATCAAGGCATTCATAATAAACGGCACGCCGAGGTTGAGAAGTTTTTACGTATCCGCGCTCCTATCACAAAACGTGGGCAACGCGTCTAAGTGGAATATTATCGAAGCGCTCGTTTCTATCGGCTATAACAAAAGGCTTGACGTCGTTTTCGACGGGATATATATAAAGACCAAACTATATAAAGTGTCATTCGGCACGGCGCAAAAAACCGTGTTTACGAACGCTTACGCCAAAGCGGTGGCGAGAATGTTGCCGTTTTCGGAAGATCTTTCGGGCGTTAAACAAACAGCCGAGCATATCTATTATACTTTGGAAAGGCTCGGCAATCTGGATAAAGCCGTCGACGCCAACGCTTTATCCGCCGTTATAGCCAAGGTGACCGACGGAAAGAAATTCTCCGCTTCCGTACTTTATAAACTATTCGATACCGATAAAAAGGCTGTGGGCGAGATAATGAACTTGCTCGCTGACGAGAAAAATGAAAAAGATAATTGACGTTGACAAATTATTTGAAAAATATCTCCGCGCGCAAATTGCCGCCGACAAGGGCAAACACACCGAAGAAGAGTGGCTGGAAAAACTGCCCCAAGTTTATTCGGAATTCGAGAGTGCGCCTCTCAAAGAACTTGACGGTCTATCGTTGAAAGAGTATTACGCCGACGAGAAGGATATCGTCGCCGTATGGCTCGAATATATAGTATCGGGCGTGCCTTTGAACGATTACGTTATCGACAGACTATGCCTGGAAGACGAGAGCGTCATTCTCGATAAAATGACCGAGGACGCCGATGAGGAAGTGCTTTTATCGGGTATCGACGCGCTGCGAAAAAAGGGCGCGAAAAACTTCGTTAATCGCTATATAGACCTACTTTTTTCAAAAAAAGGGTGTCATCACGTCAAGGACGAGTTGGTTGAAGATCTCGTTGATGTAGCCGATAGGGCAAAGCCTTTGATATTCGATAAGTTAGGCGATAAAAGACCTTCGAGCGTCGTTTGCGATCTTTTATCCCGAGTTCGCGTCAAGGACGAAAGAATAAAACGTATCTTGCTTGACGGACTAAAAAACGGCGACAAGGTGCCCGAGTTTTCGGCGTATCTTATCAACTACGACGACGAAACCTGTATCCCCGAAATGCTCGAATATCTTTCGGGCGTTACCGACTTTTTGTCGTACAGGGAGTTATCAAACGCCATCGAGGCGCTTGGCGGCACGGTGGATGCCGCGCGTGATTTCAGCGATAACGAAGATTACTTAAAGGTAAAAAGGGCTGAAGATGATAGCAATAAAAACAAAACCGAGTGACGACGAAAAAGCAAAAAGCAAGTTTTTCGGGCTTGCCGATCTTCCCGAGGTTTGGCTCGAGGGGGACGAATTTTCGCCGACGGAGATATTGCTTTGTCAAATAAATCTCGAAGAGATTTCTCCGTTTTGCGGCGAACTTTTGCCGAAAACGGGCTTTTTATATTTCTTTATGGATTTGGAATCGAGCCCCGTCAAAGGCGTGGTGAGGTATTCGGAATTTGTCGACGCCAACACGCTTTTTAACGACGGCGCCGAATACGATTACGACCTGTTGACTCCTGCGGTAATGGAGTTTTCGGTTGAAGAAAAGGCGGAAAACGGATTGTTTTCAAACGAAAAAAAATTGCTTAAAAACGAAGTTTGTCTATTAAAATTTACGCCTGATACGCTCCGTGGCGTGGATTTTTTGAGCGGAGAACAAGGCTCGTTTTGCTTTTTGATAGATAGATCCGATCTATCGAAAAGGTTTTTTGATAAAGCGTATCTCGTCAATTTGACCTGATAAAATAATTTTGCCGTGGGGGAGAAGAAAAATGGCAAAAGTCATAAAAAAGATAGTTAAGATAGCGCTTATCGTCCTACTTATAGTAGCGCTTATCGTAGTGGGGTACGTTGCGTACGTATTTATTGCGTTCCATAGGCTCGGCACCTTCGACGTTCAAGCGCAGGGTGTAGCGGAAAAAACGCAAGTTTCGGTCGGCGAAGAGTATAAGATAGTTTCCTATAATATCGGCTTCGGCGCTTACGAAAAGGATTACGGCTTTTTCATGGACGGCGGTCACGAGTCGTGGGCGTGGTCAAAGGAAAGACTTGATAAAAACCTTAATAATATAGCCGATTTTTTGAAAGCGGAGAACGCTCAACTTTATATCGTTCAGGAAGTCGATATAGATTCCACAAGGTCGTATCACGTCGACGAGCGCGACTATTTAACCGAAAAACTTAACGATAAATCGTACTTTTTTGCTCAGAACTACGATTCGCCGTTTTTGTTTTATCCGTTTTATCAACCGCACGGCTCTTCACGCTCGGGGCTTATGACCTTTTCCGACTTTACGATAGAGAGCGCGAAAAGGGTCGAACTTCCGATAGAGGCGGGGCTTACCAAACTGCTTGACCTCGACAGGTGCTATTCAAAGGCAACTATTCCCGTTTCCGACGGCAAGAAATTGATTTTGTATAACTTCCATTTGTCGGCTTATACGTCCGACGGAAAGATAGCGACCGAGCAACTTAAACTTCTGCTTGACGACGTGCAAGCCGAATACGAACATGGCAACTATTGTATTGCCGGCGGCGACTTCAATAAGGATATTTTAGGTGACTCTTCCGTGTATTTCGGAAAATCCGACGTCGAATATACCTGGGCGCAACCCATCCCTTCGGATATGATTGATAATTATCCCGTTTCGTTGGTCGCTCCGTTCGATGAGAACTTGCCCGTGCCATCTTGCAGAAACGCCGATTCAGCCTATCACGAAGGGCAATACGTTTTGACGATAGACGGGTTTTTGATAACCGACAACGTGCAAAAACTAAGCGCGAACGTCATCGACACGGGCTTTGAATATTCCGACCACAACCCAGTTTTTATGACCTTCAAAATTTGACATAATACATAGTTTAGCGCTATCGCTGGAAGCGCTTGCAATAAGTTCGTAAGCCGAGCGGGAAAAGCCATCTCGGCGATTTTTTTGAAAATTTTTTTTATCATAATTATCTCTTTGCGGTTGATTTTACTTGATATAATCAGTCATTTTGGACAAACATAGGGTAAAAACACGCAAAAAATAATTTTTGGAAACGTTTCCAAATTGCTTGCGTGCAAAAAATATGTGTGATATAATACGTTTATAAAAGGGAAAGTCTTTACGTATAAAAAGGAGCGTTATGGCAGGACTCAGTTTGAAACACGTATATAAAGAATATGTCGGGAAAGGAAAACCCAAAAAATCGGCGTCGGGCAATCGCAGCGGTGATTTTCTTGCGGTTAAGGATTTTTGCTTGGACATCGAAGACGGCGAATTCGTCGTATTCGTAGGACCGTCCGGTTGCGGAAAATCCACCACTTTGAGAATGATCGCGGGGTTAGAGGAGATCACGGGCGGCGAACTGTACATCGACGGCAAACTGATGAACGACGTTTCCGCAAAGGACAGGGATATCGCAATGGTGTTCCAAAGTTACGCGCTCTATCCGCACCTTAATTCCTACGACAACATATCTTTCGGTTTGAAGATGAGAAAGATTACGGTCGAAAAGACGGATAAGCAAGGTAATCCCGTATTTGAAATAGATAAAAAACAGGTCAAAGCCTTTGAAAGGGAAGTTAAAAGGCTGAATAAACTTCTCGTAAAATGCGGCGAGCAAGAAAAACCCGCCGTTTTGACGCAACTTCATGAAGCGGAAGCGCATCTCGAATACTTTAAGACTACGCCCGTTCAAGCGTACGTCCAAAGGTCGATGACAAAGGAAGAGATCGACGAGAAGGTCCAATGGGCTGCGGAAATACTCGGCATAAAGGATCTTTTGTACGTTAAACCGTCGGATATGTCGGGCGGGCAAAGACAGCGTATCGCTCTCGGAAGAGCCATGGTAAGAGGTCCGAAGGTGTTCCTTTTGGACGAGCCGCTGTCAAACTTGGACGCAAAACTCAGAACGACCATGCGTTCGGAGATAGTCAAACTTCACAAAAAACTTAAAACAACCTTTATTTACGTCACGCACGATCAGATCGAGGCAATGACCATGGGAACGAGAATAGTCGTCATGAAGGACGGCGTTATCCAACAGACGGATACACCCACCGACCTATTCGACTATCCCGAAAACAAGTTCGTCGCAGGGTTTATCGGAACTCCCCAAATGAACTTCTTTAACGTAACAATCAAAAAGCAGGGCGACAAACTGGCTCTTATATTTGGCGACGGTCAAACGCAGGAGTATCCGTTATCCGACTTTACGCGTCTTGATAAAACCTATCTTGACGGCAAAGAGAGAAAGGTTGTTCTCGGCGTCCGCGGCGAAAACGTTTATCTTGACGAGCAAGGCTTACAAGTCACGCTTTCCGTCAAGGAAGTTCTCGGCAACACCACTCAGATGTTCGTCAAACTGGAAAACGAAGTTATTGACGAAGAAGATAATGAGAACGCCGAAAAGACAGAAAACGGCGAAAAAGGTCAAAAAGATTATATCGTTTGTTCCGCCGGAAGAAACGCTTACCAAATGGGTGACCTTTTGAAAATAAGGTTCGAGACCGAAAAGATGTACTTCTTCGATAAAAAGACGGGCAAGACGCTTCTAAGTAGACCAGAAACAGTTTGATATGAAGGAAAAATTAAAAGTATTTTTTCTCGGATTTTTCTCCGATAACGTAGCGAAAAAAGCCGAAAAGGGCGGATTACTCTTGATGTTTATCAACTTTATTCTCGCCCTTACCGTTTTATTCGTCGCAACTTTTACCATCGAGACCGCGGCGTTTTATCCGAGATACGCTTCGGCTGAAAACCTTAAACAAACGGTCGACAATTTGTTTAGACCTTCCGACCGAGAGAACGCCGTAACGCTGTATTTATCAAGCGACGGTTACGTTTTAGCAAAGCGTGGCGACGGCGAATACCAAAGCGCCGTGATAGTCGACACTTTTTTGTCGGAAGAAGACAGGCTTACCTATTCGGCGGGCGGGTTTAACGTCGTGGTGGACACGCGAGAGGCGGGGCTGTACGACGACTTCATCGCCTATTGTCAATCGGACGACGGACTGAAGATTTCCTACGAAGAGTATCTTGACCTGACGGAACTTGCGAAAAAGAGTTTTACTTTCAAAATAGAGTACACGCCAAATGAAGTAGACCTGTCTAACGAAAAGACGGCGGAGCGAAAAACCTATTTATCCGAACACGCGCAAACCGAACTTGACGCGCTCGATGAAAAACTTTCGTCGGGCGAACTCGATGAGATCGGCTATAACGGTCAGGTTTGGGCGCTTTACGTCAAAACCTACTACCCGGACCTTAAAGAATACGAAACCATAACGGGCGTTCCGCTTTTAAGGAATTATTATTATCATAACTACACGTTAAACGGCGAAACAGATTATTTGTTCGTATTCAACGATTCCGTTATAGGTTCGTTTACCGAGAAAAACGGCAAAGTCGAAGAGTTTTACGGGTTTTACCAAAACTTTTCTGTCGGTGAAATAACCGACGGCGAGTCGTTTATAAAAACCGCTTACTCGGCAAGCATAAAACTCAACGAATACGTCGCGTTTATGCGAATGATGCGGTTTTTGCCGATATATATGGTAATGCCGATAGTGGTCGCGCTGATTGCTTATCTTATTATAAAAATAGGCGCGCGCGAGAGAGCGGGGCGGTTCCTACCGTGTTTGAAGGTGGTTGCGACGTTTATATTCTGGTCGTCGCTGATCTCTGCGGCTGTGACGTATATCCTCTCGTTTTTCGTTGAAAGGTCGCTTATATTCATGCTCTTATCGTCGCTGTTCTTCGTAGTGATGATGGTAAGGGGCATAATATGGATGATCGGGGAAATTACAAGACTTAATTCGGAAAAAACAATCAGCCAGCCGAATGAGCAAGAAAACAAAAATACTTAAAATAATGATCGATAGGTGACAAATTGATAGTTTGTGTTGGTGAAATACTCGCCGATATGATAGGCGAAGAAAAAAACGGAAGTATTACTTACGAGCAGAAGGCAGGGGGCGCGCCCTTTAACGTTGCGTGCGCGGCAAAACTGTTCGGAGCGAAAGTTGCGTTTGTCGGTAGCGTCGGCGACGATATTATCGGCAAAAGTCTGGTGTCTTTTGCTAAAAAGCGCGGATTTGACCGATTGTATATCGACGAGAACGAAAACAGGAATACCACTCTTGCGTTCGTCGCGTTGGATAGTCACGGAGAGAGGTCGTTTTGCTTTTTCAGAAAAAACACCGCCGACGCCTATATTAAAAATCCGAGCGCAACTCTTTTGAAAACTGCAAATATTATACATATAGGTTCGCTTATGACGAGCGAAAAACGCGGCGTTCGGTTTATACAAAAACTTGCCGAAAGAGCAAAACGCCGTAACGTCAAGATAAGTTTTGACGTCAACTTCCGTTCGGACATATTCAAAAACGAGCGGGAAGCCGTCAAAACGTACAAACAAATACTTCCGCTTGCGGATATAATCAAATTTTCCGAAGACGAAACGGAAATATTCGGCGCCCGTTATATCGAGAGAGAATTGAAGGATAAACTTGTGTTTGTCACTCTCGGCTCCAAGGGAAGCCGCTGGGCGTGGAAAGATAGGAGCGGTTACGCTCCGACTGTCAAGGTCAAATGCGTCGACACAACGGGCGCGGGCGACGCTTTTTACGCAGGCGTTTTGTACAAACTCGATCAAGCGGATATGTCTACGATAACAGACGACGAGTTGAACGAAATACTGAGATTTGCCAACGTGTGCGGCGCGCTCAATACTCTCGGCAAAGGCGCAATAGATTGTCTTCCGACGATCGAGCAGATACAAACTCGATTAAACGGCAGTCAGGATTGATTTGTCGAAGCAATAAATAAAAAACTCAAAGGAACCGTTTATGACTAAAACAATTAAAAACGTCTCTTTAATAATTCTTTCGGTCGTGTTGGTCGCGGCGATAATAACGGCGGCTTTATATAATCTTAACAAGGCTTTTGCCGTAGGCACGACCATTCAAAGTCAAGGGGACACCTTTTATCTATCCGAAACCGAATACGATAAGGACCAAAAATTCGTCTACACGGCTGTGGCTAACTTCAATTACGGTAACGCCGCAGGCTTGGCGTTCGGCGCGAAAGACGGCGAAAGATACTTTGTATTCAACGTGGACAGAAACGAAAATCACGTAAAATTGTTGTATTTTTCCGTCAATAACGGCGTGACGACCGCAAAAGAACTTTTGACCGACTACTTTATCGGAAACGACAAGATGACCGAAAGCGAACGCAACTACGTCGCAGGCAAGGTCAAAGGCGTAGATAAAGTGCAGTTGAAGGTGATATTAACTCCCGAAGAAAACGGCAAGGTTTACGCGGAATTTTACGCCGACAACATTCGCAGATTCGGCGTCGACAACGTTATAGATCTCAACTCGTTCACCGTTGACGGCGTTGCCGCGCCGCTATATAAAGGCGGGAACATAGGTTTTAACTGTTTTGCCGCCGAAGTTGAATTTACCGACGTATATTACGGCGTAAGCGATTATTCTTACTACACCGAATTATATCGTCAGCAATACCATTTTTCGCAATACGCCCCTTGGAACAACGATCCCAACGGCTTGGTGTATT
>JAFVDA010000011.1 GCA_017478765.1 Clostridia bacterium | reverse complement strand
TCAAAAAAAGTATTGACATTACATATTATATAGTATATAATGATTAAGATAAAAATCATAGGGCGGTATGCGGCTTTGCTGTCCGACCGTGGTTTTTACCCGAAAAATCAAGAAAAGTTCAAGGGGTACCCCTTGTTTGTTTGCTTCGCAAACAAACAACAAAACTTCTCTACATAAAAATTCGCAAGCGAACCCGAATTATTAACGGTTACGATCAAGGGAGAAACAAATATGACAAACAGATCAATTAAGTGCTTACTTTTGTTGGCTCTCGTTATGGTTTTTGCCGCGGCGACGGCAGTATTCGGCTTGAATACGGCGTTTTCCTCTTTTGCCGACGGCGCTTCAGCAAAAATCACGGGCGTCAGCGTGGGGCTTGACGGTGGAATAATCCTTAAATTTCACACGGACGCAAACGACGGCGACGGGAGTTACCTTCTCGTAAACTTCAACGATAAAACTTATAGGTTGGAAGACTCCCACGGCGGCGTGTTTTCGTTTGACGGCGTCGCTCCCCATCAAATGGGCGACAAAATAAATGCAGACCTATATAACGCGCAGGGCGAAGTCACTTCCGCCGTTGCGGGGATTACGGTAAAAAGCAATCTTATGAGCCTACTCGACATGACTGAAATGTCAAGCGGACTAAATAAGATAAGATACGCCGCGATGAGGGAGACGGTCGTCGACCTTCTTAACTACGGCGCAGCCGCCCAACACTACGTCGGGTATAACGTTGAAACGCTCGCAAACTCCGATTTGACCGAAGAGCAAGCGCAACTTGCCACCGAGCCTTTGACGGCGACTTCCGAAAAATACGTGAGCGAAAACAACACGATGTGGCTGGGCGCAAACGTTCGTTTCGATGCAAGAGTGGGGCTTATCTTCGCTTTTAAGACGGCGGAAGACAACTTTGGCGACCAAAGCGAAACCAAAGATTACGTCGTGACGGTCAACGGCAAGAGATTGGCTCCCGTCTGGTCGGAAACCCAAAAGGTTTGGGAAGTCAGAAAAAAATATATCAACTTAACCGAGCTGAACGACCAAGTTACCGCCGTTATCCATAGCATTAAGGACGGCAATTCCACTGAAAACGATCAAACGCTCGTTTACAGCGTATCGTCTTACGTTGCGGCAAAAGCCGACGGTGATGAGGCGTTAGCGGCGCTCGTGAACGGCTTATATAAAAACGCCTTTGCGGCGGTTGCGTATTCGCAAGTCGAATACGACGCCCCTACGCTTGAAACCGCGGGCGGAGTTACCATGAAAGACTCCAAAGGTTTCGATTATGCGGGCACTCTTTACGCAACCGAAGCGCTCCCCGCGCTCAACCTTGAAGATTACGACCTGCATACTGAAGTAGACGCAACCGTCAAGGGTACGGAGACGTCGCCTTATATTGCCGACGTTTATACTTATAAGATAAACCCTATCCGTACGGTCGAATATGTTGCCGACAGTTGCGTTAAAGTGGGTGAGAACGCCTATTCGCCAAATACGTATACTTACGCCCAAGAGAACGACGAAACGGTCGCGATAGACTACGATGGCGGCGCTTATACGGTGACTTTAGACGGCTCACAGTTGAGCGATTTAAGACCTTATAGGTCGACATTGACCGTTCTCGGCACGGCTACTATCACGAGAGAAGCGCCCCTTACGATAAATAAGAACGTTACTATCGGTAAAGCGGCTGAAGCGGTCGAGCCTACGGAAGGCGAACAAGCCGAACAGGTCGACGAGAAAGCCGCTAATATAACCTACGTCAATCAAGGAACGGGTGACGGTATCGTTATCGGCAGCGGCTGCATATTCAAAGTTTTGAACGCAACGCTCAATATGGTCGGAACTCAGAACTGCGCGAGCGCGGTTTACGTGCCTTCCGGCTCGTTCAACGTCTTGACCGACGGCGAGTATAACGTTGATAATCATTACGGCGCGCCCGTATATACGGCGAACAACACTTTCACTGTGGACGGCGGAACGGTAAATTCCTTGGGGCGTTCGGTGCTGACCGCATATAACCTAAAACTTACCGGCGGCGCAAATGTAACTCTTGCCGCAGGCATAACCTACACGATCGAAACTTCGATAGGCGCCGGTTGCAACCTTACGGCTAACGGACCGATAAGGGGTAGGGAATACATCTCTTACGGCAACGTCGTGATAAACGGCTACGCGCATTTTTCCAGTTTTTCGGGCGAAGGCGCCTGGGGTATATGCAGAATACTCGGCGGAACGACGACCGTCAACGGGTACTTAAGAGTTGCCGGCGACGATACGAGTATCCATAGATGCCGAGTAGTCGGCGGAACGTTCAACGTTTTCTGCCCGACGAGCGGAACGGCTGCGGTCGCAACGAGAAGGATCTACGTTGAAGATAAAGGCGTTATGAACGTAAGGTCCAACAACGCCAACGGAATGGAAATTTATTACGGAAGCGTCAAGTGCGACGTTCTTGCCGGCGGCAAACTTACCATCGAGCAAAGGGGCGCAAACAAGACGGCTATCTGGGGCGGTGACGCCTCGGGCGGAAGCACTAAGTACTATATCGGCGTATCGGGAACGCTGGTTATATGGAATTATAACTACGCCTTCGGCGCTTGGAATTCGAGCAACGAAGTGCAAATGTGGAATAATGGAACGATAATTTACAGCGGAAATATGAGTAAAGCCACATTAAAACAGGGAGCCAACTGGGGCACCAAGGTGACGACGAGACCTTCCGAATATCTACCGCCGCTGTGACGGTCGGTCTGAAAGCATTTTTGTAACGACAAATCAACCATTTACTAAATTAAGCGGAGAATTTTTTAGACATGAAGATAAATTTCAGGTTGCTCAGTTTCGTTCTGGTCTTGGTTATGATGACGGCAACGCTTTTCGGATGCGATATGCCGAACAGCCGCTCGACTTCCGGCTCGACGTCAAACAGCCAATCGACAGAAGACGTATCGTCGGATAGCGGCGTAAACTCAACGGTGATAAGCAACTCGTCCGATGAAGAAACTTCCCAAAGTCAAAGCGTAAGCGAAAGTATTTCTCAAAGCGAAAGTGACAGCACAAGCGAGAGCGAAAGTACAAGTGAAAGCGCTTCGCAAAGCGAGAGCGCTTCCGACAGTTCAAGCGAGAGCGCTTCCGACAGTTCGAGTGAAAGCACTTCGCAAAGCGAGAGCGCTTCCGACAGTTCAAGCGAAAGTACTTCGCAAAGTCAAAGTCAATCGTCGGAAGACAGTGGTTCGGGCAGTCAACAGCAAGACGAGCCTTACGTAGAGCCCGAGTTCGAAGATGAAGAGCGCCCGAACGAAGCGATAGATCTTCCCGTCGTCAAGCCCGACAAGTTTTATACGGAAGTCGAACTGACTTGGATAAGCTATAATATAAGAATGTATACGAGCGGCGACACGGGGCTTACCAACTGGTCACAAAGGGGTTCGCACCTTATAGAGTATCTCAACATTCAGAACGTGGACATCATTTGTTTCCAGGAAGTCTGCCAAAATCAATACAATGCGTTAAACGGCGGATTGAAAGGCTATTCGATGATATGGTATTCAAGGGAGAGCGGCAGCAACCCCGAAGGCTTGGCGATAGCGTACAAGACGGACAAATTCAAGGTCCTGTCGCAAACGAGATACTGGCTCTCGCCAACGCCTAACACGCAGTCCAAAGGCTGGGGCGAAAGTTACTATCGAATACTTGTGTCTGCGCTTTTGGAACATAAGGAAACAGGCATAAAGTTCAATCTCGAATCGGTACATATGGGGCTGAGTACAGCCGCTCAACCGAGCGAAGCCGACCTTATTTTAAGCAAGATACAAAACGAAAAATACCCCGTGCTTCTTGCGGGCGACTTCAATATGCTCGCCACCAAGAACGAAGACGGAACATATCAGTATAAGGCTTACGAAATGTTTTCTTCCGCGCTGAACGATTTAAGGCTCGGATTTGACAACGCGGAAGATTTAACTTTTAGCGCTTACAACGCAAATCCCAGCTGCTTGCTCGACTACTTCTTTGCTTCCAAAGATACCGTCAGGGCGCTATCCTATCAGGTGTTGTACGACAAGTGGGCTGTGGTCGACGGCAAAACGCAATACGCTCCGGGGCTTTCGGGGCCGTTATCCGATCACTACGGCATCAAATGCACGGTGAGAATTAAGCGAGTATAAGATTGATAAAAACTTCTCTAACCATTTTCAAGGGGTACCCCTTGTTTGTTTGCAAGGCAAACAAACCATTGCTTCTTAAAAAATCATTTAACTGATTTTGAATAAAAAAGAAATATGTATAGGGGGAAATAAAAATGAAAAAACTAACTAAACACTTACTTTTATTGGCTTTCGTTATGGCTTTTGCCGTATCTATGGCGATAGTCGGTGGCACGGCTAAACGAAACGAAGTATTTGCCGAAGACGAGCAAAGCGTTTCCGTTCCAACCAAGTTTACGGGAACAAACGTGGCGCTTGACGGCGGCGTGATATTCAACTTTCATACCGACGCAACCACCGGCGACGGCTCGTACGTTCTCGTTCAGTTTAACGACGATCAATACGCTTTGACCGAAAACGTCGGCGGCACTTTCAAGTTTTACGGCATTGCTCCTCAACAAATGGGAGATACGTTGACCGCGGAACTATATACCGCGGCTGACGAAAAGGTCGCCACCCTTGCCCAAACGAGCGTTAAGGCTACGCTTGAATCGCTGCTTGCGATGACTCAGTCGTCCGTAGGGCTTGACAGCGTTCAGTATAGAGCCATGAAGGAAACGGTAGTCGATCTTTTGAACTACGGCGCTTCCGCTCAAAATTATACTAATTATAAAACCGATTGTCTTGTAAACGCCGATTTGAGCGAGCAAGACGCTTCTTTAGCCACCGCAAAAAAACTCAACGCTACTTCTCATAGAGCCTTGAGTGCCAATAACACCATGTGGCGCGGCGCGAACGTCATATTCGATTCGAGGATAGGTCTTATGTTCGCATTCAAAACGGCTGACGACAATACGGGCGAAGCGAGCGAGCTTGAAGGCTACACCATAACCATCGACGG
>JAFVDA010000003.1 GCA_017478765.1 Clostridia bacterium | reverse complement strand
TAAGTATAAGGACTGCAAAAAGGAAATGGATGTGGTCAACCGCGCCTTTATCGAGATAATGATCGAGGGCGACGCCAACGGCAGAGGATTCCAGTATCCCATTCCCACCTATTCGATAACTTCCGACTTCGACTGGTCGGAGACCGAAAACAATAAACTTCTCTTTGAGATGGCGGCAAAATACGGCACTCCGTATTTTTCCAACTACATCAACAGCGATATGGAACCTTCCGACGTTCGTTCCATGTGCTGCAGGCTGCGTCTTGATTTGAGAGAACTCCGCAAAAAATCGGGCGGCTTCTTCGGCAGCGGCGAATCGACCGGTTCGATAGGCGTAGTTACCATCAATATGCCGAGGATCGCGTATCTATCCAAAAACGAAGAGGAATTCTACGCGCGTCTCGACAAACTTATGGATATCGCCGCGAGAAGCTTGAAGACCAAGAGAACGGTCATCACCAAACTTTTGGAAAAAGGTCTGTATCCTTACACCAAACGCTATCTCGGTACCTTTGAAAACCACTTCTCGACCATAGGTCTCGTCGGTATGAACGAAGCGTGCATGAACGCCAAGTGGATAAACGCCGACCTTACCGATAAGACGGCTCAACAATTCACCAAGGACGTTTTGAACCACATGAGAGAACGCCTTTCCGACTATCAGGAAAAGTACGGCGACCTCTACAACCTCGAAGCCACTCCCGCGGAATCGACTTCTTACCGTCTTGCCAAGCACGACGTCAAGCGTTTCCCCGACATCAAGACGGCTAACCAAAACGGCACGCCTTACTACACCAACTCTTCGCACCTTCCCGTTTGGTTCACCGATGACGTGTTCTCCGCGCTCGACATTCAGGACGAATTGCAGACTCTCTATACTTCCGGTACGGTTTTCCACGCCTTCCTCGGCGAAAAACTCCCCGATTGGAAGTCGGCTGCGGCGCTCGTTCGCAAGATCGCGCAAAACTATAAACTGCCTTACTACACCTTGTCGCCGACCTACTCGGTCTGCAAAAACCACGGGTACCTTATCGGCGAACAATTCAAGTGCCCCATCTGCGGTGAGAACGCCGAAGTTTATTCGAGAATTACCGGTTACTATCGTCCCGTTCAGAACTGGAACGACGGCAAGGCTCAGGAATTTAAGGACAGAAAGGTTTACAAGGTCCTCGGCTCCATCAGCGACATGAAGGAGAAATTCAACGATTCTTGCGAGAGTTGCGTTCCCCACATGCAGACCGCGCCTACAAACGAGAACTCGGGAGAGAATAAGCTCATTCTTTGCGCCACCAAGACCTGCCCCAAGTGCGCTATGGTCAAGATGTTCTTGGAAAGAGCGGGACTTAAGTACGAAGTTATCTACGCCGAAGAAAACGAACAGTTCTTTATCGATAACGGCGTTACCGAGGCTCCTACCCTTCTCGTCGTAAACGGCGACAGCGCGCAAAAATTCGCTAATCCTTCCAATATCCGCAAATATATTGACAGCGTAAGCGCTTAAATATCAACCTAAAAATACTTTTTTGCTCATACAGGAGAAATCTGATAATGTACGATATCGTTATCGTCGGTTGCGGAACGGCAGGCATGACTGCCGCGATATACGCCCTTAGAAACAACAAGTCGGTGCTTATTCTCGAAAGCGAGGCGGTGGGCGGGCAAATAGCCTTTTCGCCGAAGGTGGAGAACTTTCCTACCTATAAGTCGATCAGCGGCGAAGACCTTTCAAACAAGATGTTCGAGCAGGTTTTGGATCTCGGCGCTCAATTTGAACTGGAAACGGTTTTGAGCGTCGAAAAACGCGCGGACGGTGCGTTCGTCGTAAAGACCGACGTTGCCGAACATACTGCGAGAGCGGTTATTTTGGCGACCGGCGCCAAGCAAAAACATATCGGTATCGCTAACGAAGATAAATTGCTCGGCAAGGGCGTTTACTACTGCGCCATTTGCGACGGTGCCTTTTATAAGGGCAAGGAAGTCGCTTTGATAGGCGACGGCAACACGGCGATGCAATCGGCGATACTTTTGTCGTCCATCTGCACCAAGGTTTATATGCTCACCTGGTTCGATAAGTTTTTCGGCGACGAGAGCCACGTTACGACCATTCGCAACACCGAAAACATTATCGTTATGCCCAACACCAACGTGGTCGATTTTATCGGCGACGACGGCTTGCAGGGGCTGAAAGTCGTAAGAAGAGACGACGGCTCGGAGTTTATCCTTTCCGTTCCCGCCGTATTCGTTGCGATAGGTCAGGTGCCGGACAATAAACGGTTTAGCAACCTTGTCGAGATCGATAAGGACGGATATATTATTGCAGACGATAGTATGCGCACCATAACCGAAGGTCTGTTCGTTGCGGGGGATACCCGTCAAAAGACCATTCGTCAACTGACAACCGCCACGGGCGACGGCGCCATCGCCGCCATGAGCGCAATAAGCTATCTCAATAAATAATAGGTATAATAAATAAGATGCCGTCGCACCAAGCGACGGCATCTTTAAGTTTGCATCTAAAAAGTTGTTAAAGAGCGTGATAGAAATCGATTGTTTCAATAAGTTAAAAATATAGTTCCATAGCGGAAAGCATTTCTTTTCGTTTTTGCTCCGCTTCTTCTGATTCAGTAAACAATTTATGAGAGAAAGCAATCTCACAATTGCATTTTATTGCCTCGTATATTTTGCGACTCTTAAAATGATTAAAAATCAAAGGAAGAAAATCAAGCTCGTGAATTATGCCCCCTTTAGAAATAAACATAGCGCATTCGTCCTCATCTTTAATAAGCTCCTGCAAAAATGCGTTAAAAGCATCTTCTATTTTAGCATCGATGATTTCGTTTGATAAATTTTCGTTTTTTGGGTTTGTCAACCACTCTTGCAGCTCTTGCGCATAGAGTTTTTCAGCTTTGTTTAGTCTTGAATTATTTAATTGCACTTTCATTTCTCCTGTATGAATTTCGGGCATATACCGCATATTCTGCCTCGTGACTTATATGTTACGACGTCAACGTTCTTGAATTTCCCATACATCGGCGAATGGTCTTTCTTCTTTGTGTTTCTTTTAAGGTTTGCAACATGCTCGCCTGCGTGACGAATTGTTGCATCAGACCAGTTCGTTGGGAACCAAACGTGTCCGCCGGGGCTTTGCTCGCGTCGTCGGACATGACACAAGATTTGACCATGTCTGACGCCATTTGAATCAACTTTGTTTACTTTGTAAGACAACTTATTCTTTTTAAGATAACCAATATTCCGTTCGCCGTGTCCGCCTTTGAGCATTCTCACGGGTTTTTTATTTGCATATTGAAATATTCCGCGCGAAGAATGTTTAATCTCATTTCTGCTCGCTTTTATCGTTTTCATTATATCACCTCCTTGTTTTGATGTCAAGATTATTAACTTGCGCTATTATCTTAACATAAAAAAGGAAAAAATAAAATAGTAAAAATTTTTCCAGATTTGTAATACAACTTTTATATAAAATACAGCTATTATCTTTAATTTTGAAATATATACTTGACAAATTTAGTTACAACTTGTATTATTTTAATATGAATAATCTAAGATTGACGTTTAATTCGTCAACAAATTTTACTATACCTATAGGCGTTTTTCAAATTCTGCAAAGCGATGCCTACTATTATGGTTTTATAAAAAATAAAAAGCCAAACCTGAGCGGCTTTTTGAATCACTTGATACCGGCATTATCCGATTATCAAGAAGATCTTTTTGCAAAGCTTTTACTCTATAATGACGGAAAAGTAGAAGCCGCAAAAATGTGTGCGCGGAGCATACATAACGTATACCTACGTCCGTTTGCCTTTCATGATGACGGGGTGATAAATGTTCCATTTCGTGTCAGTAAGGATAAATATGATGAATTCATTGTTATACACGATGAAAGGCTTTCCTTTTATGATACGGATTTTACAAATTATGTGAGAACATTGTTATCGGAATATGCATCAAAGACGTTAGGTCAAAGAGAATATTTATATGCTTTCAAAATAATCAATGAGCTTCGTGAATCAATACGAAAGGAGACTGTTTGTAGGATATACACCGACAATCAAGTATTTGTTTTTGTTCCCGTTTCAATAGAATCATCGCCGATATATAATTACAATTATATTGTCGGAATAGATATAGATGGTCGACCGCAAGCTGTCAGACTGAGCGAAACGAAGAAGTTGTCCGCTACAAATAATAGAATAAAAGTGACAGAAGCAATGTGCGAGATAATTAACGATTATCTCGATAGGATATATGAAGAGGAATATAACGAATGTTCGGACTAAGACTTTTTACAAAAACTAAAACTAAGAAGTTTGCGAGCGATAAAGATAGAAAGCAGTATTACGCTATCCAAGGATATTATAAAAAGAAGCGGAAAACGATGGATAAAACCATTACAAAAAAGAGCAACAAAGAACAACAGAAGTTTTGATTTTACGTATTGACTTTAACGCAACCCAAGGTTTGTAAAACAATTATTATTCTAAAATAAACCGTTGTCCAAATTGATAAAGACGATCTATGACAGCGGTTTTTTATATTATTTTACATATAAAGCAGGCAAAGACCGTGGATATGAAAAACGAGACGAGCGATATAATTATTGCTTTTGTAAACCTTTTGTTTTTGCAGGACGAAAAGTACACCGCTCCGACGTAAAAGGTGGTTTCCGACGAGCCGAATACGACGCACGCCGTTCTTGAAATATAGCCGTCGGCGCCGTATTTATCTATCAGTTGTTGCAATACGGCAAGGCTTCCGCTGCCCGACGCGGGCTTGATCAAGACGAGCGGAACGATTTCCTTAGGTATGCCGAAAAACCCGAAAAACGGCGTGAGAAGGTCTATAAGCATGGCGGACAAGCCGCTTTTTTCAAAGACTTCGCACATTATTATTACCGCAAGAAGATATGGAAACACGTCCACCACGAGCGGAAAGGCTTTTTTTGCGCCGCTCACGAAAGAGTCGTACACGGGCACTCGCCTGATTATGCCGTACGCTACGATAAAAATTATAATTACGGGCAAAACGTATATCATTTTTTGCAAAAAACCATGGTCAAAAGTACTGCGCAAACGGTGGAAACGGCTGTGGATAAAAGAGTCGGGAGTATTATATCGGCGGGGTTCAAACTTTCTGCTTGCGCTCGCAAGGATATTACGGTCGTCGGGAGCAGTTGAAGAGAGGACGCCGAAACGGCGAACAGCATATTTTGCTGAAAGGTTGAGTTCCTTTCGTCTAAGAGGCTAGCGACCTTTATGCCCGTAGGCGTTGCGACGGCGCCTATCCCGATAAGGTTGGCGGTGACGTTCATAGATAAATATTCGTTTTCACGCTCGGTCAGTTTACCGAAGATGAGGCGAACGGGTTTGCGCATGATTTTCGCTAACTTTTGCGTGAGGCGCGCGTCTTCGATTATTTGAAACAGCCCAAGCCACACCGTATACGCGACCATAAGCGTAAACGTAAGTTTAAGGCTCTTTTCCGCGCCGCCCGACAAAACCTGTACGAGCGTTTGCGGGGCGGTCACGCTTATCGCGACGATCGACGACAAAAATACGACGGCAAAGATTACGTTCATAGTGATATTTTATTTGAATTTTTTCTATTTTATGAGAGAAAGCGGCTTTTTATCGCCGTAATAGCGTCAAAAGAGTCGCCTATAAGATAAACCGCTTAAAACCTTTTGCAAAAACGACAAATTCGTGATATACTAACAGGGAATAATATATTAAATTTTTTAGGAAGGCTTATGTCAAAGGATACTTTTTACATCACAACGCCCATATATTACCCGAGCGGTAACTGGCATATAGGAACTTGCTATACGACCGTCGTTTGCGACGCTATCGCAAGGTTTTATCGTCTTTCGGGCAAAGACGTGTTTTTCCTTACGGGTACCGACGAACACGGTCAAAAGATAGAGGAAAAGGCTAAACAGGCGGGTGTTACGCCCAAACAGTTCGTCGATCCCATCGTCGAAGACCTTAAATCCATTTGGGCTATGCTCGACGTGTCCTACGATAGATTTATAAGGACTACCGACCCCGATCACGTTGAAGCGGTCAAGAAGATATTCACAAAACTTTACGAGCGCGGCGACATTTATAAGGCGCATTACGAAAGCCCTTACTGCACCCATTGCGAGAGTTTTTGGACGGAAACGCAACTGGTGGACGGCAAATGCCCCGACTGCGGCAGAGAAGTGCATATCGAAAGCGAAGAAAGTTACTTTTTCCGCTTGTCCAAGTACGCCGACAGGATTTTGAAACTTTATAACGACAATCCCGAGTTTTTGCAACCCAAGTCCAGAATGAACGAGATGATAAATAACTTTATCAAACCGGGACTTGAGGATCTTTGCGTTTCGAGAACGAGCATAAAGTGGGGTATCCCGGTAGAGTTCGACCCCGGTCACGTTGTCTACGTCTGGATAGACGCGCTCTCCAACTATATTTCGGCGCTCGGTTATTTGTCGGACGACGACAGTTTATATAAAAAGTTTTGGCCGGCAAACCTGCACATGACGGGCAAGGAGATAATAAGATTCCACGCAATAATCTGGCCGGCAATTCTTATGGCTGTGGGCGAGCCGCTCCCCGAAAAGGTTTATGGGCACGGTTGGCTGCTCGTGGGCGGAGATAAACTTTCCAAGAGTAAGACGGAGAACGTCAGCGTCGAACTT
>JAFVDA010000010.1 GCA_017478765.1 Clostridia bacterium | reverse complement strand
CATCCCCATTCGAGCGACGACGGTTCGGTCGTAGCCGTACACAACGGAATAATCGAAAACTACGTCGAACTCAAACAAAAACTTCTTAATAAAGGGTTTGTCTTTCAAACGCAGACGGATACCGAGATAGCCACAAAACTTATCCGGTACTATTACGAAAAGTATGGCAAAGACCCCATAACGGCAATGGAGCGATTCGTTTTAAGGGCGAGAGGGTCTTACGCCATCGCCGTAATGTTCAAGGACTTCCCGCACGAAGTGTTCGTCGCGAGAAAGGATAGCCCCATGATAATAGGCGTGGGGGATAACGCCACCTATATAGCGTCCGACGTTCCCGCCATTTTGAAGTACACGAGAAACGTCTATTACATCGGCGACAGGGAGATCGCAAGGCTTTCCGACAAGCAAGTCGTATTCTACAATATCGACAGGGAAGTTATCGAAAAGCCGCTCGTAGAGATAAAGTGGGACGCAGAAGCCGCCGAAAAGGGCGGTTACGAACACTTTATGATGAAGGAAATTTGCGAACAGCCCAAAGTCATAAAGGATACGTTAAATTACGCCGTCAAGGACGGAAGAGTTGATTTTTCAGAACTCGGACTGACCGATCAAACGCTTGAAAAATTCAAACAGGTGTATATAATCGGTTGCGGTTCGGCGTATCACGTCGGAATGGTCGCGCTATACGTTTTTGAAAGTCTTGCGCGTATTCCCACGAGAGTGGAACTTGCGTCCGAATTCAGGTACAGGTCGCCGCTCGTAGATCAGAATACGCTCGTTATCGTCATAAGTCAGTCGGGCGAGACGGCGGATAGTCTTGCGGCGCTTCGCGAAGCCAAAAAACTGGGCGCAACCACTCTTGCCGTCGTCAACGTAGTCGGGTCTTCCATCGCAAGGGACGCCGATTACGTGTTCTACACCAAGGCGGGACCCGAAATATCGGTAGCGACCACAAAGGCGTATACTTCGCAGCTTATTGCCAGCTACCTTATCGCGATCAAGCTTGCCAAGATAGGAAAAACCCTGACTGCCGAGCGTGAAACTCAACTAATAGGCGAACTGTATACGCTTCCCGAAAAGGTTGCGGAGATAATAGAGAACAAACAGGATATCCAGCAATTTGCCAACACGATAGCCGCAAAGAGCGATATATTCTTTATCGGCAGGGGCGTCGATTACGCCGTCTGCATGGAAGGCAGTCTTAAACTCAAAGAGATAAGTTATATTCATTCCGAAGCCTACGCTGCGGGCGAACTTAAACACGGCACTATAAGTCTTATCGAAGACGGCACTCTCGTTATAGGCGTTCTTACCCAACCTGAACTTATGGAAAAGACTGTCAGCAATATGGTGGAAACCAAGAGCCGCGGCTCGGTGCTTATGGGCGTTACCGTAAAAGGTAACTTTGCGGTCGAATCCAACGCCGACTTCGTCGTTTACGTTCCGCAAACGGACGCTATGTTTATGCCAAGTCTTGTAGTTATTCCGTTGCAACTTCTCGCGTACTACGTCAGCGCGTCCAAGGGGTTGGACGTCGATAAGCCGAGAAACCTTGCAAAAAGCGTCACGGTAGAATAATCATTACCGCCGCCTTTACTTTTTACGGCGGCAAAAAGGAAACACTTTTCAATGATAAACGCTAAAAGAAGAAAATTTTTCAAATACGCGTTACTCGTAACGATAGATCTTTTGATAGTCGCCGTTGCCATGCTGTCGGCGCTGTTGTTGACTGACGGCTCGATCAAGTTCGACGTTGACCTGCTGATCTGGTTTATTCTCAACGCGGTGGCGCTCGTCGGCTCGTTCTGGGCGCTTGGCGTATACAGAATGTATATGAGCGAGGTAAGCGTTATAGACGCGCTCCGTTTGGTGTTTGGCGTCGGCATAACGCTCATATTGAACGTTATATACTCGCTTGCTTTCGGAAAGGTCGGTTTGGGCGCGGCGATCGTGTTCTCATTGATAACGCTATCTCTTGTCGGAGCGGAAAGATTTTTATTCAGGATAATCAGCGCTTTCAGTTACGCTTTGCATATACGCCTGCGTTCGGGCGCAAAAGTTTTGATAGTCGGCGCGGGAAAGGCGGGTTCGGCGCTTTTAAGGGAAATACAGAGTTCCGATAAGATAACCTATCGCCCCGTTTGCTTTGTGGACGACGACGAAACAAAGATCGGCAGTTCCATCGGCGAAGTGCCCGTAAAGGGCGCCGTAAAGGACGTTCCGTATCTATGCGAAAGATATTCCATCGAGCAGATATTTATCGCCATACCGTCGGCAACGAGAGAACAGGTTAAAGCCGTTCTCGACGTGTGCAAGACTACGAGATGCAAGATAAAAACTCTCCCCGGGATATATCAACTTGCAAACGGCGAAGTATCCGTCAAGGCGCTTCGCGACGTGGATATCCAAGACCTTTTGGGAAGGGAACAGGTCAAGGTCAATCTCGACGACATTATGGGCTATATCGAAAACCAAGTCGTTTTGGTAACGGGCGGCGGCGGCTCGATAGGTAGCGAACTTTGCCGTCAGATAGCCACGCATAACCCCAAACAACTTATCATTCTCGATATTTACGAGAACAACGCATACGACATAGAACAGGAATTAAAACGCAGTTTGCCCACTCTCAATTTGCTGACGCTTATCGCAAGCGTTCGCGATAAGGGCAAGATAGAGGACGTTTTCAATAAATACAGACCGAATATAGTATTCAACGCCGCAGCCCATAAGCACGTTCCGCTTATGGAAACAAGCCCTAACGAAGCGGTAAAGAACAACGTTTTTGGTACTCTCAACGTAGCAAGATGCGCGGACAAGTATAAAGTTAAAACCTTCGTGCAGATATCCACCGATAAGGCGGTCAACCCCACCAACGTCATGGGCGCGACCAAGCGCATTTGCGAAATGATCATTCAAGCCATCGGCAAAAAGAGTTCTGACACCAAGTTCGTAGCCGTAAGGTTCGGTAACGTCTTAGGCTCAAACGGATCGGTCATTCCTTTGTTCAAAAAGCAAATAAAGGAAGGCGGCCCCGTAACCGTCACGCATAAGGATATAATCAGATACTTTATGACCATTCCCGAAGCCGTGTCGCTCGTGTTGCAGGCGGGCGCTTACGCCAAGGAAGGTCAGATATTCGTTCTCGATATGGGCGAACCCGTAAGGATATACGATCTTGCGTATAACCTTATCAAGTTGTCGGGGTTGGAACCGAACGTAGATATAGAACTTAAATGCACGGGATTACGACCCGGCGAAAAACTTTACGAAGAACGTCTGATGGCGGAAGAGGGTTTGCAAAAAACCCCTAACGGTCTTATAAATATCGCTAACCCCATTGAGTTCGACGAGCAAAATCTTTGGACCATGCTGGACAAGCTGTACGCCGCCGCCTACGCCGAAACGAGCGATATGAAACGCTTGATCGCTCAACTCGTGCCGACATATAAGATAGATCAAAAAGATTGATTTTTGAAAGTGGAAAGTTGAAAGTTGAAAGTGGAATTGATGAATGGCATATTATATATGCTGACGCAAAAATAGACTTTTCTATATAATTCAAGCCGAGAAGCGTAGGCGGAATTCATTTTCGCCGTAAACGCTTCCGACCACAAGAACTCACGGAAAAATCTTTATTAAAAGATTTTTCGTGAACAAATACATTTATGTTTTATTCGGGGAAAGTGAAAAAGGCGTTTATCGCCCTAATAAAGAGCGCGATAGCAGGCGGCAACGTAGACGCCGAGCTTTTATCGTGCGATTTAGAAGAACTTTTCATTTTATCGAGAAACCACGATTTGGCGCATTTGGTTGCCGAAGGACTATTGAAAAACGGGCAACTTCGGGATAAAACTCAACTTTCAAAAGATTTTACCAAGCAACGTTGGCTTGCCGTATACAGGGAAACGCAACTGACCGCCGCGACCCAAAAGATTTGCCGACTTTTCAGTGACAACGAGATACGTTTCGTTAAACTCAAAGGGTCGGTTTTAAGGGGCTTATATCCCGAAATGTGGATGCGGACGAGTTGCGATATAGACCTGTTGATCGATAAAGAAAGCCTTGACAAGGCAAAAGATGTTTTGGTCTCGGGCGGCTTTAAGACGGACGGCAAAGTCAAGTATCACGATATTTCCTTTTATCGGGACTGGGTGTATCTTGAATTGCATCACAGCATTTTAGAAACCATTCCCGCTTTGGACGAGATACTTGCAACCGTTTGGGATAATTGCGATAAGGTAAGTTTATTCGAGTACCGCGAACGCCCCGAGTTTTTCGTTTTCCATCATCTGGCGCACATGGCGTATCACTTCACGTCGGGCGGGTGCGGGGTAAGGACGCTGCTCGACTTATGGATAATGAAGTCCAAAGGGTATTATGACGAAGATAAACTGACGCCTTTAATTGAAAAGGCGGGGCTTATTAAGTTTTATAAAGCCATGTCGGATGTTTGCGCTGTCTGGTTCGAAGGGGCGAAGCATAACGGTCTGACCGAAAAAACGGAAAGTTATATTATCGACAACGGAATTTACGGCTTACCCGACGCAAGCGCCCAGGCAGGCGTCACCAAGCACGGCGGTAAGTTCGGATATATGTTAAGGCTTGCGTTCCCTAAATACAAGTTTATGTGTATTTCCTATCCGATACTCAAAAAGGCGCCCGTCCTTTTGCCGATCTATTACGTCGTGCGACTTTGTTCTAAATTGTTCGGCAAGGACAGCCGCAAATCAAGGGTGACTTTTAACAGCATAGTCCGTCAAAGCAAGGCGGACGTTGAGCAAACCAAGTGGCTGTTCGAGCAACTCGAAGTTGATTTCAAGGTAGAACATTTTTAAATTTCACGCAGTTTTTATTTGCTTTTTTTAGAGGTCAGGATGAAACAGTTTTACGAAAACCCTTTGTGCGCGCGCTACGCGGACAGGGAGATGAAGGCTATTTTCTCGCCCGATGAAAAGTTTTCCACTTTCAGAAAACTTTGGGTGGCGCTTGCCGAGAGCGAACGCGAACTCGGGCTGGATATCAAGCAAAGCCAGATCGACGAGATGAAGGCTAACGTCTATAATATCGACTACGACATCGCCGACGCCTACGTCAAGGCGCTTCGCCACGAGGTCATCGCGCACAGTCGCGCTTTAGGCGATCAATGCCCTAACGCCAAACCCATAATCCACTTGGGCGCGACCAGTTGCTTCGTCGGCGACAATACCGACGTCATTTTAATGAAGAAGGCGCTTATTCATATAAGGAAGCTTCTCGTTAATCTGATAGCCGAAATGGCGGAGTTCGCGAAAAAGCACAAAAAGGTTTATTGCCTTGCGTACACGCATTTTCAGGCTGCGCAACCCACCACTATCGGCAAGCGCGCAACTTTATGGATATACGATCTGATGAGCGACCTCGATCGGCTCGACTATACCGTTTCCGACCTGAAACTCTTGGGTTGCAAGGGAACGACCGGTACTTCCGCAAGTTTTTTGGAACTTTTTGAAGGCGATACCGAAAAGGTCAAACGGCTTGAAAAGCTTATTGCCGAAAAGATGGGCTTTTCCGCCTGTCAGCCGGTGTCGGGGCAAACCTATTCGAGAAAGACCGATTATTTTGTTTTGTCTGTTTTATCGGGGATAGCGCAAAGTCTTGCCAAGTTCTCTTCCGATATAAGGCTGATGTGTCACGAAAAGGAATTCGACGAGCCTTTTGAAAGCGGACAGGTCGGGTCTTCCGCTATGGCGTACAAGAAAAACCCCATGCGTTCGGAAAGAATAGCGTCGCTCGCGCGTTACGTTATAGTGGACGCCATGAACCCTGCGATAACTTCGGCAAGTCAATGGCTGGAACGCACGCTCGACGATTCGGCAAATAAGCGCATATCCGTGCCCGAAGCCTTTTTGGCTACCGACGCGATTTTGACGCTTGCAATAAATATCATTCGCGGCGGAACGGTATACCCCAAGATGGCTGAAGCCAACTTGAAGCGCGAAATGCCGTTTATGGCTACGGAGAATATTCTTATGTATTGCGTAAAACGGGGCGGCGACAGGCAGGAACTTCACGAAAGGATCCGAACTCACTCGATGGAAGTAACCAAAAACATCAAATTGTACGGCAAGGAAAACGATCTGCTCGACCGTATTTTAGCCGATAAGGCGTTTGATCTTACCAAGGAACAACTTGATTCCATCACGTCCGCCGAGAATTTTTCCGGCTGCGCCGTCGAGCAGGTGGACGATTACGTCGAAACGTTCGTCAGACCCATGCTTATCAAAAACGCCGAACTTATCGGCGTACAGGCCAAAGTCGAAGTTTAAT
>JAFVDA010000009.1 GCA_017478765.1 Clostridia bacterium | reverse complement strand
ATTCCGACCATAAAAAAAGGACGCTTACTGCGTCCGTTTTTTTGGTCGGAGTGACAGGAGCCCACTCCTGCGGCCTCTTGCAGATGTTTTGACCAACCGCTTTGCGGTTGGGGTTGCCTTGTAGGCAACAGTCAAAAATCATCATTATATAATTTGGCGCGCGTCCGCGCGCTTGGGGTTCAAGACGCCGCGTTAACTTTCCGATTATTCCGACCATAAAAAAAGGACGCTTACTGCGTCCGTTTTTTTGGTCGGAGTGACAGGAGTTGAACCTGCGGCCTCTTGAACCCCATTCAAGCGCGCTACCAAACTGCGCTACACCCCGTTATATGCGGCTTTATCCCTAAAGCCGATATATATTGTAATAGTTTTATGACGAATTGTCAAACGTTTATCTCGCTGTTTTCATTTTGATCGATATTTTTTTGTTCGACCGCAACTTCATCCGTCGACGGAGGCGTTTCAAAAACAGCGTTTCTTTGCATATCCTGCGTTCTTTTTCTTCCGATTATCTTTTCGGTTATCATCAAAATTACGCCTGAAAGGATAAACAAATAGTAGGTGGCTATTCTCCAACTTATAACGCCCCAGAACAGCACGCCCGCGCCAAGCGACGACAAATACGAACTGAATATTGAGTGGAAGGATATTTCCGCCGCGCCCGAGTTGCCGGGTGTGGGGAAAATGGTTATTGCGTTGAAGCAGATCAAGCAAAGGGTGAAAACTTCAAAATAGTCGACGCGTTCCGCGGGTACGCCGCACATTCTTATAACAAAGTACGGAATACTGTAAACGGAAACGTTATAGCACAGCCCGAAGAAGAACACTAAAAAGGTGGCAAACCCGTATTTACTGAAGAAGAACTTTATGCACCTTGCATACTCCTTCATGCTGTCGACAGCCTTTTTGCGGAAGGTCTCGGTGTTCTTTGCAAGATGTAAAAACCCCAAAATCTTCGTGACGGCGCGAGCGATAAAGTCGCCCACCTTCGGCATTACCGAAAATATAACTACGCCGAGCGGAACGATAATATTTGCGACCAAGCCGACAATCGCCAAAACTTCGATAGCGGCGGAAACGCCCAAAAAGCCCTTCCAAATAAGCATGGCTGCCGTCAAAAAAACGTTTGCGAACAGCCCGATCGCATAGCAGACGATGGTTATCCCCGAAGCGATAGCGCCCGGCACGCCCTTTTTGCGCATGTAATATATCTCCATCGGCTGCCCGCCCGTTCCGAGCGGAGTTATATAGTCGTAATATTTAGATATGGCTGCGGTTGAGACCGAAAGCCAAAACAGTCTTTTATGGTTAAGACTTGCCCTCAACAAAACAAAGCGCTTCAAGCCTTCGGACAAAAGCGCCGTCAGAAACAAAACAAGGGCTATAGCGCCGTAAACGAAGTTTTGCTTGAATATTCCCCAAACGTTTGAAAACGGCTCTATGCTCTCATGCCCGGCAAATTCCATCAGCGCGACGGCTAAAATCGCCACGGCGTTTACGAGCACGAACAAAATGGTCAGGAGCGCTTTTTTTGAAAAAGATTTCGCCTTCGGCGTTTCCGTTCCGCCTACTATCTCACTCTGCTCCTCGTTTACCTTTTGCGCATGTTCGTCGATGGGAATATGTTCGCTTGGAACGTCGAGTTCGACTTCCTCTTCAACGATTATTCTTTGCTTATCGCTCATTTGTCGACCACGCGAAGTCGGATTTTACAGGGAACGTCGGCAATCAACTTGATCTCTGCGGTATAAACGCCCAGTTGCTTTATGGTATCGAAAGATATTTTTCTCTTATCGATCTCGTACCCGAGTTTTTTCAATGCGGAAGCGACGTCGTCGTTTGTGACCGAGCCGAAAAGTTTGCCGTTTTCGCCGCACTTAACGACGCAAACAACCTCTTTACCGTTGAGTTCTTTGGCGATAGCCATAAGGCGTTTTAACTCTTCCTGACGGTGAAAGTTTTCCGCCTCGCGTTTTATTCTTAAACTGTTGACCTCTTCGTTAGTGGCGGGTTTGGCAAGTTTTTTCTTAAAAAGCATATTACGAGCGAACCCGTCCGATACCTCGACGATATCGTTCTTTTTGCCCGTACCTTTAACGTCGGCAAGTAAAACAACTTTCATATACCCCTCCGAATACGGAAAAAATCCGTTACGTTTTGCATTAAAATTTTATACTATTTTTTTATCTATGTCAATCGAAAACACAAGAATTTGCGCATAATGTTAACACGGAGGTAAAAATGAGAGATTACAACAGCGTAATAAAATGCGACGTTTGCGCGTGCAAACACAACGTCGGCGGAAACGGATGCTGTCTTAACAACGTCAAGATAAGCACCGATTGCACCGACTGCACATGCTGTCAGTCTTTTTCGGCAAAGGACGCCGACTGACAAGACCGCTATGCTTTCAAAGGCGCGCCCTATCTAAAAAGGTGGGGCGCGCCTTTTTTGATTATTATTGACAAAATAATAGCGTTTTAACCGTATTTTCGTCGGTCACGCTTAGCAAAACCGTTTATTTTAATTGACAGCAACGCGCGTATAAAGTATAATTATTATATTAAAAAGGTACGTAAAAAAGTGCTTTTGCTTTTTCTGATTCGCTCGACGCTCCTTTTGAAAACGACGTCGGGCAAATTTTATTATAATCTTACCTTATTAACTCGCCACATATCGGCGAGACGGAGAGTTACAAATGACCTTAAATAACGAGCAATCAACCGACGTTCAAACCGAGCAAGCCACGACTTTTGAAGCGGAAGAAAAGCAAGTTTTCAAACTGACTCCGCCGCAAAATTTGACGGAGATATTCGCGTCCATTTGTACCAAGCGCGCAAGAAAACTCATTTACGCCCCGCGCGACGTCCTGTTTGAAGCCACTTTCAAAGTACTCGGTACCGACAAAAAGAACGACGAAGGCATTAAGATAAAAGACATTCTCGAAGCCGAAATCAAAGCGGGTGAAAAACTCGGCTATCTTCAAAAATACGACGGGCTTAAATCTTCCGAGATAAAGGAAGAATACGAAAACGACGTGGTTTACGAATACGCCGAACAACAGTTCAAAAAGGCTGGGATAGTTGCCGACGGCGACAAACTGAAAGTTTACGTTTACGACTGGGACGGTCAAGCCTGCCACCACGTCGGCTATCTCGATACGGCGGAAACAAGCCAAGCCGTCGGATATATTGCCGACAGGGAGGCTTATTCGTTCGACGTTTGCCTTATCATAACGGGCGGCAAGGGCAAAAAGGTCACGAAAGACGAGTCGGGCAAGATAACCGTTGAAAAGATCAAAGACGGGCAATTAGGGCTGGAATTAGACTTAACTATAATTCCGAGAAAAGACTGATTATCATAAAAGTTGAAAGTGGAAAGTTGAAAGTGGAGTTGATGAATGGCATATTATATATATATGCTGTCGCAGGAATAAACTTTGTTATAAAATATCAACTTTGATAATTCACTGACTTTATTTATGTTTGAATAAGATTAGTGTTTAGTTCAAAAGTCGGATATCGAATAAACAAATTATCATATAATTTTCGTATCCTCATTTCCACTCTCCACTCTCAACTCTCCACTTTTCATTCTCCACTCTCAAAACATAAAAAATCAAACGACAAACTTTTTATAAAAAAGAGAATATAAAAATGTTGGAACTTAAAAACATCGTAAAAATTTACGGCGAGGGAACGGCGCTGCCCGTAAAGGCGTTGAAAGGCGTTTCCCTTCAACTCAAAAAGTCGGAGTTCGTATCCGTACTCGGTCAATCGGGGTGCGGAAAGACCACCATGCTCAACATTATCGGCGGGCTCGACAGGTACACCGAAGGCGACCTTATCATCGACGGCGTATCGACCAAAGATTACACCGATAGGGACTGGGACGCCTACCGCAACCACTCGATAGGGTTTATATTCCAAAGTTATAATCTTATCCCCCACCAGACGGTAAGAGGCAACGTCGAACTTGCGTTGACGCTTTCGGGCATAGACAAGCAGACGAGACGCGAACGCGCGGCAAAGGCTTTGGAACTCGTTGGGCTGAAAGACCAGATGGACAAACTGCCCAACCAACTTTCGGGCGGGCAAATGCAAAGGGTGGCTATCGCAAGAGCCATCGTAAACGATCCGGAGATAATCCTTGCGGACGAACCTACGGGCGCGCTGGATAGCGAAACGAGCGTACAGGTCATGGAAATACTCAAAAACCTTTCCAAAGACAGGCTTGTTATAATGGTCACGCACAACGCCGAACTCGCCAAGCAGTATTCGACGAGAATAGTCACCTTGTCGGACGGTCTTATCGTCGACGATACCGAAAAGGGCGAAGTTATAAATGAGCAGCCGAAAAAAGAAAAACCGAGCAAAGTAAAAAAGCCGTCGATGAGCATATTCACGGCGTTTGCGTTGAGTTTAAGAAATCTTCTCACCAAAAAGGGAAGGACCATTTTGACGGCGTTTGCCGGGAGCATCGGCATAATCGGGATTGCGTTAATATTATCACTGTCGGCAGGGTTCAACACGTATATTCAGAACGTGCAAAGAGATACTCTTTCAAACTACCCCGTGACCATTTCGACGGAAACCGTGGACTACACGGCAATGCTTTTGGGGCTTATGGGTGACGGTTCGGCAAATAAAGGCGAAGAATTCCCGACGGAAGAAGAGATCACCAGCCGAGATATGATAGAAAACCTTTTGTACAGCTTCAAGAGTTTATCGTTCGGCAGAAACGACCTTAAGGCATTCAAATCTTATATCGAACAGCGAAAGAATCCGTCCATAATAAGCGCGATACAGTACACTTATAACCTGAACACGCAAGTTTACGGCAAGCGTGACGGCAAAATAAGGCGGGTATCGCCCGTATCGCTTCCGCCGGCTTCAACGCTGCTACCTAACAGTAACGCGGCGTTTGAATATATATACACTTCTTTCGGCGACTACATGAACAGACAGGGCGTTGTGTCCGAGATGATAGACAACACCGCTCTTTTACAATCGCAGTACGAAGTCCTGAAGGGTTCCTGGCCGAATAAAGCCGACGAGATGGTTTTGGTAGTCAACAACTACAACCAGATAAGCGACATGGTTTTGTATATGCTGGGGCTTATGAACGACTCGGATATAGCGTACGTATTCCAACGCTTGCTGTTGGTGCTTCCCGAAAATCTCGGCGGCGAGGGGCTGAACGAAGCCGACTACACCGAAGAACAACTCGACCAAATGGTGCAGGAACGCTTGGCGGCGCAGGGCTACGTGCAAACGGGGCGTTCGAGCAAAACGTACTCGTTCGATCAACTGCTTTCAATGGAATACTATATGACGTTGCCGAGCGACGGTTACTATAAGACCGGCGAGACCGCGGGAGAAGACTTTCCGCTGTGGGCTTTGAGAGAAGAGCAGGCTATGCTCGACTATATCGCCCAAAAGGACTATCCCATCACTAACGGCGGCATGAAACTTAAAATAAGCGGCATAGTTCGCTTAAAGCAGGGCGTTACGAGCGGTTCGCTTTCCACTTCGCTTTGCTACACGCACGCGCTCACTCAACTTTTGATAGACAAAGCCAACAACTCGGAAATATCGCTCCAACATATCAATCAGGATAGATCCATGCTCACGCAGGACGAATATCGCAACGTACTCGGCGCGGGCTTTTTGACCAAGGTGGAGTACGACGCGCTCACCGCAACTCTCGGCATAATCGACGAGTCCACCCCCGCCTCGATAGCCATTTACCCGACCAGTTTCGAGGCAAAGGACGCCGTCGTCAAATTGATAGACGACTATAACAACAGCCCCGAAGTGCAGGAAGATACTTCCAAACAAATAAAGTACGACGACTATATCGGGCTTATAATGAGTTCCATAACCGAAATAATAAACGCCGTCACCTACGTTTTGATAGCGTTCGTATCCATATCGCTGATAGTTTCCAGCATAATGATAAGCGTTATAACTCACATATCCGTTCTTGAAAGAACCAAGGAAATAGGCGTTCTCCGCTCGATAGGCGCGTCCAAACGCGATATATCGAGAGTATTCAACGCCGAAACGGCGATCATAGGGTTTACCGCGGGTATTCTCGGAATAGTCGTAACGCTGGTGTTGAATATCCCGATAAGTCTCGTTATCGAAAACGTTTCCGGGCTTAAGAACATAGCGACGCTTCCCGTCTGGGGCGGAATAATTTTAGTCGCCATATCGACGCTTCTGACAATACTTGCAGGGCTTATCCCGGCAAGCAAGGCTTCCAAGCAGGATCCCGTCATCGCCCTTCGCTCGGAATAACTTAAAAAACCGACATACGGCAAAAGCCCCCGCTTTTGGGTAAAAACCCAAGCGGGGGCTTTGTTTGTTTTTGATAAAATCGTTTGGTCGATATGGCTAAAAAGGCTTATCGCCGTTCCGCGTTAAAAGCGTAGATATCAATCGGCTTTAATCATTTTATCCGCAAACAACTGCTCAAATTGTTCTATCGTCCCGTCCGTAAGCAAACTTTTGTCGCATACGCAACTTGCCGTTTTATGCGAAGACGAAAATATTATATCGTACCCGCCGCCGAAATCGACCACCCTTTTTACGCTTTGGATGGTTCTCGCGCAGCGCTTTCCGCCCAAATCAAAACCGATTCCGTCGTTATCGATAACTATATCGTTAGAACAGTTTTTCGAGTTATCGTAGGTAAGGATAAACACTAAAACACCGAATACGGGAGCATTGATCAGCGAGAATATATAATTCCTGTTCCAAAAAGACAACGCGGCAAAAATAACGAACAAGATACCCGTTACTACGCAAGCGGCGATAAAACTATGCTTTTTGCGCTGTTTTTGAATATACGTCATGCATTTGGCGGTAATTTCACCCTGAAATCTTATCATTCTCCTATCCCTCCTTGCTCGGCGTTTTTAATCATTTTATCCGCAAACAACTGCTCAATCTGTCGACTAATATAAATAGAAATAATTCATAGACTCAGTATCAATAACGAAGTGAGCGGAAGAAAAAACAAACTTGTCGGTTTCTTCTTCATATTCAAATATAACGTGAACAAAATCAGAAGAAGATATTATAATACTGTAAGAAACGTAGATTTTGCCGTTCAAGCTAAAAAAACGCAAACGATAGCCGTTATTTCGAGAAACGGTTTTACCTTCGTCGCTATCGGATAATATTCTTTTATCGGAATATTCCTTTAATCTATCCAAATCGGAGTTTTCTCCGATCAACTCTTTTTTATAAGATGAAAACTTATCGTCCGTTATATGATAGAATTCGCCATTTGCCAGATCGTAGGCGTATACGACGTCCTTCCGCACTGTCGTTTTATATATGACCTGCACCACCTCTTGACATACAAAGTAAATCAAGTTGCTCGTTTGATCATACCACTGTACTTCGCTGATTGCATAAAAATCTGAGTTTGAATAGACTTCGTTTAAGTCGTTCCCGTAATAGTCGCAACAGTAAATTCTCAAAGTAGAGTATTCACCCTTCACCTTTTTGCTCGTAGCAAAATACAGTTTACCGTTATATGAGCATAGTGCGCCACAAATAGTTCCGTCATAACCTAAAGACTTGATTTTCAGTTTGTGATCGGGAAAATAAAGGTAAGTCCTTTCCCAGACGACGCATATTTCGTTGCAATTTTCACGTTGAGAAAAATACTCATACAGTTCATTGTGTTGATGACGATCAATATTGGTTTGAACTATAATTCCGACAATAATCAGAACACAAATTAGTACAACTAATAAGATACCTTTCCGATGTTTTCTCATATCAACTAAAAATAAAACTAATAAAATCTAAAATGGCTGTACGTGGGCTAACAAGATAATATAAACAAAACATCGCAATAGAGAGTCCATCATGCTTATCATGGAAAATTGTTGGCTCCATATTTACACTCGCAGATTGTTCTATGTCATCATCGAGCGACTTACTGCCGACGCCTATAAAATCAAGAATTGTTTTTGCCGCCGATAACCCATAAAACGCTAAGTTGTGTACAGCCCACTCGAACTGCATGCCGACACTTGTGCCTTTTATTATATCCTTCGTACTATCATTGAAATAGTTGAGATATACAGCATAGCCATATTGTACCCATGGGGTTATTATCCTATATGATTGTTGTATTTCGATTTTGTCCGAGGCAGTTGTTACATGAAAACTTTCGTCTGAAGATTGATTTATTGTATTGATATCCGAGATAGTAAACATAACTGCAAGAACAAGAAATAAAGCACTTCCAAATACACTCCCATCAGGATCGATATGCATTATCGGGTTGTTAGCGCAATAAGCGTAAAGATTAAGACCTTGAACCGATTCGGGATCAAGATATTCAACGGCGTCGGGAGAGATGAATCTGCCTACGGCTGGGTCATAATATCGAGTTTTCAGATAATACCAACCAAACTCGCCATCCCAATAATATCCGCGATAACGGAACGGATTGACGTTGCCTATATTGCTATCGGCAGGCAATACCTCTACGCCGCTACCGTCGTATATCTTATGATTGCCCCAAGCGTCGTAAGCGTATCGACACTGCAAAACCCCGTTAGTGTTATATATAGCGAGCGCCGTATATATATGTCAATTAATATAATTCATCCCATATTTCTCTAAATGTCTTTCCGTCTATTCTTGCTTCTTTTAGCAGATTTTCTGCAGATGAAAACTCCAGGGTTTCATAGCCTTTTTTTTCGTACCTATGCTTAAATACGCAACTAACTTTCCCATTTTATATTCACCAAAAGACAAATGATATTCTTTGCGTTTGTAAAAAAACTTAAATTCATAATGATTGTTAATATATAAATCGATAAACTCATCCCATTCATATCTACTCACTGATGTCCACCTCTTTTTAACTTGTTTTGATATAATTATATCACGAAGTTTTCAAAAATCAAGGTTCTTTCGATTTTTTTGCGGTTATAGATAATACTTCATAGTGTCTTCGATCCAGTAACCGAAGCGGGAGCCTGGAGAGAAAACTTCCGTTTGTTTGAGCGCCTTATATAGGTCAAGACCGTCGGATACGTCACGCCAAATATCGGCGTAAACGT
>JAFVDA010000121.1 GCA_017478765.1 Clostridia bacterium | reverse complement strand
TATCCCGCGTACAACAAACAGTTGATCGAAAGAGTGGAAAAATTCGGGCTGGTTATTTCCGAACAGCCGCCCGACTTTGAAGTAAAGCCTTGGCTGTTTCCTGTAAGAAACAGAATAATCGCGGGGCTTGCGGAAGGCGTTCTGGTCGCCGCGGGTAAACGTGACAGCGGAGCAAGACACACCGCTACCTTTGCTTTGGAAGGCGGAAAGGACGTGTTTGCGTTTCCCTATTCGATAGGAGTAAGTTACGGCGAACTTCCCAATAGTTTGATCAAATCGGGCGCGCACCTTTGCGACGACGTCAACGATATTCTCGAAACAATGAGAGTGGACGTTAAAAAGGTTGCGTCCGTCAAACTTGAAGGCGACGAGAAAAACGTGTTTTCACTTATAAAAGACGGCGTTATTCTTGCCGACGATCTCGTCGAACGATCGGGCTTGAAGTCTTACGAAGTCGCAACCGTTCTTACAAAACTCGAACTTGGCGGATTTATCGCAAGAGCGGCGGGCAACACTTATAAAGCAATAAAATAATTTTTAGGATATAGACGAATATGAAACTTATCATCGTAGAGTCGCCGTCAAAGGCGAAAACAATAGAAAAGTATTTGGGCGGCGAATACAAAGTCGTCGCGAGCGGCGGACACGTAAGGGATCTTCCCGAAAAGCGTCTCGGCGTAAACGTCTCGGGCAACTTCGAACCCAACTACGTCGTTACCGCTTCAAAAAAAGAAACCATCAAAACGATGGCTGCCCTTTCCGAAAAGGCGCAATCGATTTATCTCGCGACCGACCCGGATAGAGAGGGCGAAGCCATATCGTGGCACTTACAGGAGGTTCTCGGCTTAAAGGGTAAGGCTCGCAGGATCGAATTCAACGAGATAAGCGAAAGGGCTGTAAGAAACGCTCTTGCAAATCCGAGAGATATAAACTATAATCTCGTCGATTCGCAACAGGCAAGAAGGGTTTTGGATAGGCTCGTAGGCTACAAGTTGAGTCCTTTCCTTTGCAAAAAACTAAAGGACGGGCTTTCCGCGGGAAGGGTGCAATCGGTCGCTCTTAAAATAATAGTCGACCGCGAACGCGAGATAAAAGCGTTCAAGCCCAAGGAATACTGGAATTTGCGCGGAGAGTTTTCCGACGGAAAACAAAAGTTTTTCGCTTTGCTTTGCGAGAAGAACGGCAAAAAGTATAAGCCGAGTGACGAGCGTGAAGCGAAAAACGTTCTGGCTCAATTAAAAAGCGGTCTGCCTGCCGTCGCCGAAGTTAAAAAGTCTACGGTCAAGGTACACGCTTTGCCGCCTTTTACGACAAGTACGCTACAACAGGACGCTTCCAACAAACTCGGTCTTTCTTCGCCGCAGGTCATGTCAATCGCGCAGTATCTTTACGAGGGCGTAGATACCCCGCAAGGGCATATCGCGTTCGTTACCTATATCAGAACGGACTCGGTAAGAGTTTCAAAGGAAGCGCAAAACGAGTGCCTTTCGTTTATTAAAAATAAATTCGGCGCGGAATATTTGCCCGCAAAGCCAAATTATTATCAGTCTAAAAAGACCGCGCAGGACGCGCACGAGGCGATAAGACCGATTGACCTGTCGCTTACGCCCGAACAGGCAAAAAAACTTCTCGACAAGAAACAATATCTCGTATATAAACTCATCTACGATAGGTTTATCGCGTCCCAGATGGCTGAAGCCGTCTACGACAGCGTTAATATCTCGGTCGTAAACGGGGATTACATGTTCAAGACGAGCGGAAGAACTTCAAAGTTCAAAGGGTTCACCGTCGTTTACGACGAATACTTCTCCGCAGGCGAAGACGAGGAAGTGCTTGCTTCTTCCGTTCCCGAATTGACTGTCGGACAAACTTTGAAAGCGGGCGAATACAAGGGCGAACAAAAGTTTACCGCTCCTCCCGTAAGATATACCGACGCTTCTTTGGTTAAGGTCATGGAAGACAAGGGTATCGGCAGACCTTCCACCTATTCGACCATTATTTCCGTGCTGACAAAGCGTAAATATACGGTCAAGGAAGGTAGGTATATCGTCCCCACCGAAATAGCGTTTAAGATGACCGACGTACTCGTCAAATACTTTGCCGACATAATGGACGTTTCGTTTACCGCTCGCATGGAAGACGATCTGGACGATATCGAAAACGGCGGCAGAGATTGGCATAATCTTATCGCCGAGTTCTACCCGCATTTTTGAGAGCAACTGGATAAAGCCAACTCCGAAGGGGATACCATGACCGACGTTTTGTGCGAAAAGTGCGGCGCGCCCATGGTCAGAAAAACCGGTAAATACGGAGCGTTTCTTGCGTGTTCCAACTATCCTAAATGCTCGAATATC
>JAFVDA010000120.1 GCA_017478765.1 Clostridia bacterium | reverse complement strand
GTATACAGCAGCGTCAGCGGCGTCGTGGTGGGTATCGAGAAGCGACAAAACGCCGTAGGCGCGGTAAGCGATCATATTGTCATTCAAAACGACGGGCATTACAGGAAGGCGGATCTTGCTCCCCTGTCCGATCGAACGCCCGAAAGCATCAAGGCGCGCATACGCGAAGCCGGTATCGTCGGTATGGGGGGCGCGGGTTTCCCGACGGAAGTGAAATTGTCGCCGAAGACGCCCGTCGACACGCTCGTGATAAACGCGGCGGAGTGCGAACCGTACCTAACGTGCGATTTTCGTCTGCTCGTTGAAAAGACGGACGAAGTGGCGCAAGGGATACGGCTTCTTGCCAAAGCTTTATCGGTGACGAAGATCCTCGTCGGGATCGAAGCGAACAAGCCGGAGGCGATCTCGCTTTTTGAAAAGTACGACGATATGCAAGTCGTGATTTTGAAAAAGGCGTACCCGATGGGAAGCGAAAAGCATCTTATTTACAGTTGCACGGGGCGGAAAGTGCCGGTCGGGAAATTGCCTGCGGACGCAGGTTGCGTCGTACAAAACGTTGCGACGGCGTTTGCCGTATACGAAGCGGTGGAATTGAACAAGCCGTTATACGAGCGCGTGATGACGGTATCGGGGCGCGGAACGGTGCATCCGAAGAACCTGCTCGTCAAGACGGGCACGAATTTCAGTTCCATTCGGGAAAACTGTATGGCGAAAGAGGAAGCGGTCATGTTCGTAAACGGCGGACCGATGATGGGTCCCGCGATGAGCAGTACGGACGTTTACACGACGAAGACGTCTTCGGGTTTTCTTATGCTTCTCCCGTCCGAAGTGAAGACGGTTTCGCCCACGCCGTGTATCAACTGCGGTGCTTGCGCGGACGCGTGTCCGATGAATCTTTTGCCGATGCAAATCGATTTTTACACGCAAGCGGGTAAATACGAAGAGGCGGCGAAATACGGCGGCGTCAACGACTGTATCAGTTGCGGTTGTTGTGTTTACGTATGTCCGGCGAAACGGGCGATCACGCAAAGCATCGCCTTATGCAAACAAAAATTAAGAGAAAAAGGAGGGCGGTAAGTCATGGGAGTTATTGTCAGCGGCGCGCCGCATTTCCGCAGAAACCGTACGACGAAAGGGATCATGCTCGACGTTCTCATCGCGCTCGTTCCCGCCACCGTCGCCGGATTCGTCTATTTCGGGTGGAGAGCGGTCTTTACGGTCGCGCTTTCCCTCGTTGCGTCGGTCGGAACGGAAGTGATCTGGCTCCTTTGTCGCAAAAAGTCTTTGAAAGAGATCGTTTCTCAATTTGACTTTACCAGTTGCGTCACGGGGCTTCTTCTTGCGCTTACGATGCCGGCGTTTGAATACAAATATTTTTACATACCGATCCTGAGCGCGGTATTTGCCGTAGGAGTTGCGAAGATGTTCTTCGGCGGCACGGGTAAAAACATCGTGAACCCTGCGATCGCGGGGCGTGTTTTCGCGTTCATTTCTTTCCAAAGCGCGATGGTGTCGGGCTGGATGGTTCCGCAGTTTGCCTCTCTTTCGGGGATAAACGCCGTATCGTCGGCGACGCCTCTTACGGCGATGCTCGGAGACGGGCTCGGCGCGGTGGGGGTAAGCAATCTCGACTTATTCCTCGGAACGGGCGTTATGGGTTGTATCGGCGAAACGTGCAAACTTGCGCTTCTCGTCGGCTTTGTTTATTTGATCGTCCGCAAAGTGATCAAGTGGCAATGGCCGGTAATTTACGTTGCCGTGACCGGTCTCCTTTCGTGCGCGCTCGGCAAGTCGATGGGATATTTCCTTCCGTCGATTCTTTCGGGCGGATTATTGCTCGGGGCGATCTTTATGGCGACCGATTACGTCACTACGCCCAACACCAAACTCGGCAATCTGATATATTTTGCCGCTCTCGGCGTTTTGACGGGAATATTCAGGGCTGTATCTGGCGGCGAAGTAGTCTCCTACTGTATACTTTTGATGAACGTCACCGTGCCGCTCATAGATAGGTTTATTATCCCGAGACCTTTCGGTTACGAAAAAAAAGAAAAGGTTAAAAAGGAGGCGCGTTAATGGCTAAAGCTAAGGAAACCACTTTGCGTTGCGTAACTACGCTTGCTGTAATAGCGGTCGTGTGCGCGTTGCTTTTGTCGGTGCTCAACTCCGTTCTGTACGTTTCGGCAACGCCCGACGATCTTATCGGTTTATATTCCGCCGTCGACGGTTACGAGTGGGAAGTCGTGGACGTAAACGACGATCAGCCCTATTCGGGCGGAAAGGTGATTTTGGTCGCCAAGGGCACGATGGACGGAAAGGACGATTATCTCGGTTTGCTCGTGCAAACGGAAAAGAACGGCAAACTCAACGAGTCCACATACGCCATGTTTATAAATATGAATACCGACGCTTTGGAATACGCCGCTTTCGTTACCGAAGGAGCGACCGGCGGATTTAACTGGCAGTACGCAAAGGAACACTCAAAAAGCGGCGATCAGGTATCTACGGGCGCAACCGCTCTCACGGGATTGCTGTCGGGCGATAAGTCAAATTCGCAAGCCGCTTGGCGCGAATGGGAAAGTTTTTACGGCGTAATTACCGACCAAACGGCTTTGGACTATACCGACGCCGTACCCGCAAAAACGGGCGCGACGAGAACGGTCACCGCAACTTACGACGCTTTCAATATAGTCGCAAGATACTACTACGATAATTTCGTTAAGGGGGAATGACGATGAAAGCCAAAGACATCGCTTTGGACGGACTGTTCCGTCAGAATCCTACGCTTAAACTGGTGCTCGGGACCTGCCCTACGCTGGCTCTTACTACCGCCGCGATGAACGGCGTCGGAATGGGGCTTGCGGTAACCTTTGTGTTGATATTCTCCAACGCCATAATATCGCTTCTTCGCAACGTTATCCCGTCGAAAGTCAGGATCCCCGCCTATATACTCATTATCGCCACTTTCGTCACCATAACGAGAATGGTTTTGAACAAGTTTTTACCGAGTATTTCGGCGAGTTTGGGAACCTACCTGCCGCTTATCGTCGTCAACTGCATTATTATCGGCAGAGCCGAAGCGTTCGCAAGCAAGAACCCCGTTTTGTCTTCCGCGTTGGACGGGCTGTTTATGGGGCTCGGGTTTATGTTTGCGCTGACTCTAATGGGAATATTCAGAGAGATATTAGGCAGCGGCAGCGTTTTCGGCGTAAAGCTTTGGGATTTTTCCATCGGGTTTTTCGTTCAGCCTGCGGGGGCGCTGTTTACTTACGCCATCTTCATCGCCGTGTATTCGCTCGTCTATTCGGCTTTTTTGCGGGCGGCGAACGAAAGAAAAAATAAAGACGGTCTTGCGGTAAAGGGGGCTCGTGGAAATGCTTGAAATGATCCCCGTTATAATATTTACGGCAATGTTGTCGCAAAACTTTATTCTCGTTCAGTTTCTTGGGATTTGCCCCTTTTTGGGCGTTTCCAAAAACACGGATAGCGCGTTCGGAATGGGTATGGCGGTTACCGTCGTTATGGTCATCACGACTCTCATAACCTACCCCATATACAACTATATTCTCGTTCCGCTCGGCTTCGAGTATATGGAGATAATCGTCTTTATATTCGTTATCGCTTCTCTCGTTCAGATAATCGAAATAATTCTGAAAAAGACGTCCAAATCGCTATACGAGGCGATGGGCATATATCTTCCGCTCATCACCACCAACTGCGCCGTTCTGGGCGTTGCCGAACTGGTTTTAACGAGCAACCTCGTCCACAATCTTTTGGACGCCTGCGTGTACGGTTTGTTCGGCGGGCTCGGGTTTACGCTCGCCATCGTTTTGATGAGCGGCATGCGCGAAAAGTTGGATTCGGCAAGAGTTCCCAAGCCTCTCGAAGGATTCCCCATAACTATGATACTTGCTTGCTTTATGGCTATGGCTTTCGGAATGTTTTGATTATAAGGAGACTACCTTTATGATAAATTTTTTGGCGGACAACGCCGGAAAACTTGATATAGTAAACGTTTTGATAGCAGTTGCGATAATGCTCGTCATCGCGCTCGTGTTCGGGTTTTTGATAATGGTCGTATCCAAAAAATTCGCAGTACCCGTCGACGAGAGAGAGGAGGCTGTTTTCGGCTGTCTTGCGGGAGCCAACTGCGGCGGATGCGGCAAGGCGGGCTGTTCGGCGTTTTCCCGTTCGCTTGTCGAAGGCAAGGCAAACATCGACGACTGCGCCGTTACCGACGCTGAAAGTAAGAAAAAGATTGCTGAAATTCTCGGCGTCGATTATTCGGGCGGAGGAGAGTTTATTTACGTCGTAAGCTGCGGCGGAGGCGTCAACGCGAAGGACAAAAACGACTATCTCGGCGAGAACACCTGTATAAGAGAGAATATGGTCGCCTTCGGTAAAAAACTTTGCCCCGACGGATGCCTTGGTGACGGCACCTGTTCGAGCGTATGCGCTTCCAACGCCATAACCGTGGTGGACGGCGTTGCCGAGATCGATCGGAAAATATGTATCAAATGCGGCGTATGCGCAAAAACCTGCCCTAAACTGCTCATACAGAAGATACCCGCCGACGCAGTCGTGTTCGTGAAATGTTCCACGCGCTGCCGCGGCAAGGAAGTTATGGACGCTTGTAGTAAAGGCTGTATCGGATGCGGAATATGCGCCAAAAACTGCGCGCAAAAGGCGATAACAATGGTGGATAATCTGCCCGTTATCGACTACGAAAAGTGCGTCGGGTGCGGACATTGCGTGAATAAGTGTCCGAGAAAGGTCATTCACTTGGTGAAGGAAAACAATTAAGTTTGAATTTTTTTACAAAGAACGTTTCATTCGTAAGCCGTCGCGGCGGGATAGAACGCAAGGGATTGTCGTATGGGATTTTTTGATTTTTTTAACCGATTATTCGTAAAAAGACACGTCAGACTCGGCGTTGCGCTCGGCAGCGGCGGAGCCAAGGGCGCGGCGCTCGTCGGCATGCTCAAAGCCTTCGAGGAAGCGGGCGTTAAATTCGATATCGTCGCGGGAACCAGCATAGGCTCCATCGTCGGAGGTTTTTTGTCGCTCGGATATAACTCGACGGACATGCTCGGCTTGGTCAAACAGTACGGCATGACCGATCCGAAAAAACTACTTATCTACAAGGTCAAAGGCGCTTCGCTCGACAAAATGCTTGCCGAAATGCTCGGCGAAAAATCTTTTAACGAAACGCTTCTTCCCTTTTGCGCCGTGGCTACCGATATAAACAGCGGAGAGGAAGTGGATATTAGAAGCGGAAGTTTATCCGTCGCTATGGCGGCTTCGAGCGCCATTCCGCCCATGTTTAAGCCTGTCGGAAGAAAAAACAGAAAACTCGTTGACGGCGCTTTCGTAAACGCCGTTCCTGCGGACGTAGTCAAAAAGATGGGCGCGGACGTGGTTATATCGCTCAATCTTACTCACGTTGCGACCAACTCGGTCGGCAAAGCAACTCTCGACGCCATGTACCCCGGCAACGGAGTCAAGGAAGGCGACAGGTTGCATCAAATGGAAGAGTATTCAGATTACGTTTTAACTCCCGATCTTACTGCGTTCAATACTTCCGACGTCGGCGCGTTCGAGCAAATGTATTCCATAGGTTATCGCACCGCAAAGGAAAAAATGCCCGAAATACTTGCTTTACTTAAAAAGAAAAAGGTAAAAATAGATTAAACCAAGCATTTTTGTCTTGTTGCGGCAATACAATGTTATTGATAAAACGTTGATAAACACTCGCGTTTATCGGCGTTTTTTTTGCGGAGAGATAATTGTTTATTCAAAAATTTGCTTTTTTAATGTGTCCGATAATCGCTTTGGCTATAATATCGGTTACGGTCACGGCGCCTCGTCAGGCTTCGGTCGTCGGCGATAAGATGACCGTCGTTATCGACGCGGGACACGGCGGCGTGGACGGCGGAGTCGAAGGGGTGAATTCCAAGGTCAAAGAGAGCGATCTTAACCTTACATACGCAATGCTGCTCAAAAAACTTTTCGAGCAAGCGGCGTTTAACGTCGTTATGACAAGGCAAACTTCCGCGGGACTTTACGGTGCGGTTTCAAAAGGGTTTAAGCAACGCGACTTAAAAGAGCGAATGCGTATCGCAAACGGAGTAAACGCCGACCTATTCATATCGGTGCATATGAACAACTATTCTGATAAAAGTCGGCGCGGCGCGCAGGTATTTTATAAAATAGGCGACGAAAAAAGCAAGAGCCTTGCCGAATACGTGCAAGAAAGCCTTAACGATATGAAGGAGAGCGTTCGCGTCTGTTCCACGCTTGCGGGCGACTATTACGTGCTTAACAACTGCAACGCCCCCGCAGTCTTATGCGAGTGCGGATTTTTATCAAGCCCGGAAGATGAAAAACTTTTGCTTGACGACGTTTACGCCGAAAGTTTAACGTCAGCCGTGTTTTTGGGTTGCGTCGAGTATCTTAATCAAGCGGGGCAAACGGCTTATCAGTCGACAACGTGAATGAAAAATGTAATATAAAAGGTTATGTAATGGGTAATGTTTGTAGTGAATTATCAGATGAAATACAAAACAGGCACTTGGGAGTTCCGAGTGCCTGTTTTGTTTGACCGCTTTTATTATACGTCAAAAATTTTATAACCGTATTTTTCAAGTGTGTTTCTTGCTTTGTTTTTTTCATTACCTATTTTAACATTCCGTTTTTATCGTAAATCGCATATCACAATACGCAGATTGTCTTTACTATATTTGAATCAAAAAAGGTAACAAGATATTTGTTCTCTTTCGTTAAATCAAGTAATCTATAATACTCATATTCACAAAAATGACAATCTATATACAATGACATTGTTATGTCGTTTGAAAAGAAGATTGTTACATCCCCGCTTTTATGACAGACGACATTCTTTACCGCATTATTTTTTAAGCGATCTTTCAATTTATCTATTCTTAATTTAAGTAAAGATCGTTCCGTAAAATCGTCATTAGAATGTTCGGCTATTTTATGATATTCAATGTCAAAAAATTCATCGCTTGAAGTTAAAATGATTTGGTCTTTCTCTATAACCCTTAAGAATGTAAAACAATGTAATGAAAAATTTTTTTCTTTTCCGACAAAGTTGAAAACGAACATATTGTCATCAGATAACAATCCTGCAGTAGGTTGAAAATAAATCTCATTAACCTTTAACCCGATAAGTTCCTTAAACATCTTGCTTGCGTTATTATTCATTTTATCTCCTTAAATCCCAAAGATCATTATGATTATCTCAATTATTTCTTCATAACTTAATCCTTTTTTACTAATTTTACGATGCAACCGATCTCTTTGATTATGGTTTAAATTATATCTATCACAAGCCCTTTTAAAATCCTCGTTTTGTTTTTGGTTATTTCTTGAATCTTTAGGTCTGTATCTATCTGCATTTTTTGAAAACACAATACTTAATCCCGCCAAAGCGGCTATGCCAACGCCGGCGGCAATCTGCCCGCCAGTAATCGTTACGGCTGCCATTGCCATTGCCCCGCCCCCCATTGTAAATGAAGGTATGGCAATTGTAAAAGACGAACCGAGAAAAGCCGCTACTGACGGCGCCGCAACATAGCCGATTGCTCCGCCTGCAACACCACCAAGCAAAGTCGCGCCAAAATAATCATACCATGCAACGCTTCCATTAAAAATTTGTCCGTCATCTTTATAATCGATATAAGCTGTCGCGCCAAAGCCAATCGCGGCACCGATAGCGGCACCGATAAGCAAACCTAAAATAGTTATTGCTATCGTTCCATCGGGGTCGACTGCCGCCACGGGATTGTTTAGACAATAAGTATACAAATTCAGACCTTGAATAGATTCAGGATTCAAATATTGTACACTATCCGCCGAAATAAACCGACAAATAACAGGGGAATAATAACGGGTCTGCAAATAATATAAACTAAACTCTCTATCCCAATAATAACCGCGATAGCGGAAGGGATTTATATTGCCTATATTATTGCTTCACAGTCAACTATTATCCTGCTGTGTTTTAAATATTTCATCTTGATTCGTTGTGCCTTTTCAACCTTTTTATATTCACCGATATCCCCATAACTTTCATTCCAGAACAACCGATATTTTTTCTTGTTTTCATCAATAATAAAAATCTCTATATTTTCTTTTTTTGAAAACGTGTCGCACATAAATCTTTTTGATTGTCTGATGCATTGCAATTCATATATAGGAAAAAAGTTATTGAAATCAATTATTTTTTCCTTTATATCATCTTTAGTAAAACAGTCTGCGATCAGTTTAATGAAAGGTATAATCGACAATATATTGACAAGGTTTATTAGAAATCCAAATAATATACCGATAGTTAAAGAATGTACAGGTACACCCAAAATATCGGTAACTTGCATAATATCATTACAAAATTTTTGGTAGCCTTGAAACGAAATAATCAATATAAATATGATAATATCAAAAACAATCGGGACAATAAAAAGTTGGAAGAAATATTTATATATTAATAGCGCTTTCAATTTGCCGGGTCTCATTTTACCGAACATCTTATTACCTCACAAATTATGGAATTATCGAAGTGATAATATCGGAAATTGTATTGACAACATTCCCTGCCGTATCATTTGATATACGTGATAATCCTCGCAATCCGACTTGTTGCTTAATAAAACCTATTAATGACTGTGTTTTGTTTACCGACGGGTTAAAAGAAGATAGTTTACCAGATAATTTGTCAGGTTGAATGTGGTTCAAAAACACTTTCTTTCCTGAATAATTACCTTTCCCTATTTTTGAAATTTTGCTCAGACCGATAGCACGCGTTATTCCACCTGCTATTGCTGTTATACCAGCGCTCTTCAAACCTTCTAAAACACTTTCCTTAATATCACGCTTATCAATTAAAGCGCTTAATGTTCCAGCAGCACCGGATACCGCAATACTTCCAAAATATCCTACGCCAGGTATTGCAGATAATGCGCTTGAAGCACCTGATATTGCAACCTGCATATAGTTCACTTCTGCGAAACTTTTTTCTTCAATTACTGTTTGTGAAAACAAATTTCCTGCCACACCTATAGTACCGGCAATTATTACACCACCTACAACGCTTCCAGTTCCAAACGTAGCAACTGTCAATGCTACTGCTGCAATAGTTGCGGTAACAATAGCTAATCCGGCAAAAAAACGTCCCCAATTCCAGGTGCCGTTTGGATCGTTATTCATTACAGGATTATTTGCACAGTAACAATAAAGATTTAAACCCATTATTTCTCCTGGGTTTAGATAGCTGATCGCATCCGCTGAAATAAACCGACAAATAACAGGGTCGTAATAACGGGTCTGCAAATAATATAAACCGAATTCTCTATCCCAATAGTAACCGCGATAGCGGAAGGGATTTATATTGCCTATATTATTGCTTGCAGGCAATAATTCAACGCCGTTTTCATCATAAACCTTATGGTTTCCCCAAGCGTCATAAACATAACGGCATTTTAACATTCCGTTTTTATCGTAAATCGCAAGTATATCGCCAAGAATATTTTTTCGATAATAATATTTGGTTCCGTTATAATTAAACCCGCAAATACCATTTACATCATAATAGTAGTAGATATAATTGTTGTCCCAACGTTCAACAATAAGATTGCCGCTTAACCAAGAATAGCCCTTATCTCCTTTTTAACTATCAGTCATTGTAATATATAATTTCCTTAAAATAATTATCTATCAAGGAAGCATGTGGAAATAATTCATGTACTATTTCTTTAGGAAGACACTTCGTTTTGCGAGAATAATTTAAGCTGCGGTTTAAGAAGAACATCGTCAGTTGCTTAATTGTACAATCACTCGCCATATCAACAGATTTTTTTATATAAGTCAAACCGTCTTTTTCGCTAAAATCGGATTGATTAGCAATATATTCCCAACTTATACTCAAAGTATATCCTATAATAAAATTAACGCTTGCATCTTCGGCAAAACAAACTTTTCCTATATTCATATATTTGATCCACTTTTCTTCGTAATCTATCCAATTATACCATGATTCATTATAAAATTCATGAGAAATTAACAGATACCAAGAATAACCTATAATTGTATTAATTAGAATTGAAGATGGTGCTTGTTCGTATTTTGTTACTAAATACGTTAGAATACTATTATATTCTTTATTCTGCTCAAATTGGGCAATTTTGTTGTCATACAAAAACATTATCATAATTATTTATTTAAGTATAACACAATAACTATTTTTTTCAAGAATATTATTGAAAGTTTAATGTAAAAATTTGTAGAATTACAAT
>JAFVDA010000119.1 GCA_017478765.1 Clostridia bacterium | reverse complement strand
CGCCGACGGCTACTGGGTAATAAACGGAGTAACGTCAACCGTAATGGCGCATGGTCAGAACGGTAAAGACGGCGAAAACGGAACGAACGGTAAAGACGGTCAGGACGGTAAGGACGGAACAACGCCGACCGTAGAAATAAGCGCCGACGGCTACTGGGTAATAAACGGAGTAAAGTCAACCGTAATGGCGCAAGGTCAGAACGGTAAAGACGGCGAAAACGGAACGAACGGTAAAGACGGTCAGGACGGTAAAGACGGAACAAACGGGCTTTCCGCTTATGAAATATTCTTAAAATATTATCCGTATTACACCGGCACAGAAGAACAATGGATCAACGGGCTTATAAACGGAGAATTAAAGGTATATACGGTCACTTTTAAATCGGAAGCGGCAGACGATATGGTAAAATATGTGTTTAAGGGATACGCCTTGACCGATATACCCGAAGTTCCCCAAAAGGAAGGGCAGACAAGCGCGGCGTGGGACGTAACGGATTTCGGCAATATTACCGAAGATTTGACTGTAACCGCAATTTACGATATGAGAAAGTATATAACTTTTCATAACGAATATACCGGCGACGAAGATATAATAAAGGTGGTTAATTACGGCGAAGAATTGACCGATATACCCGAAATTACCGAAAAGACCGGCAACTCGGCGTTTTGGTCGATAACCGATTTCAGCGCAATTACGGAAGATTTGTCCGTAAGTGCGGTTTATGAAACGCAAGGTTTACAGTTCGTTGCAATAAACCAACAAACTGAATACCGCGTATCCAAAGGTGATATTACGGCTACCGAGTTGTTTATTCCCGCCGAATATAATGGCAAGCCGGTCACGGTGATTGACGAAAACGGTTTTCAGAGTTGTACTATAACGAAAGCGTTTTTGACAAAAAACATATCGGAAATTCGCAATTCTGCGTTCAATAATTGCAGTAGATTAACGAGCGTAGTTATCCCCGACAGCGTCACGAGTATAGGTAGCAGTGCGTTCTCGAGTTGCAGTAGTTTAACGAGTATTATTGTCCCCGACAGCGTTACGAGTATAAGTAGCAATACGTTCTCGAATTGAGTCAGTTTAACAAGTATAGTTATCCCCTACAGCGTTACGAGTATAGGTAGCAGTGCGTTTTTGATGTGCAGAAGTTTAACGAGCGTAGTTATTCCCGTCAGCGTTACGAGTATAGTTGGCAGCGCGTTCGCGTATTGCAGTAGTGTAACGAGCATAAAAATTCCCAACAGCGTTACGAGTATAGGTAGCGGTGCGTTCTCGGGTTGCCGCAGTCTAACGAGCATTACCATTCCAAACAGCGTTACGAGTATAGGTGAAGGTGCGTTCTCGGGTTGTCAAAAATTAGAAGCAATTTATTATACGGGTAATGAAAGCCGGTTTAGGGCAATAAGGGTTGGTGCAAATAATTCTTCGTTTACGGACGCCATGGTGTATTATTATAGCCAAACCGCGCCCACCGAAAGCGGCAGTTATTGGCATTATGACGAAAACGGGAATATAGTAGAGTGGATAATTTAACTTTGCGGCAAAAAGTAAAATTGTTGTTTTATAAAAAAGGAATGACAAATTTATGATTTACACAATCGATAAACTTGAAAAGGATATACAAAATAATACTTGCGATTATATTCCCAAACAATCGGGGATTTACAGAGTATTAAACTTAAGCGATATTCCGATAACGTTTTTGCCGCAGTCAACGAATACAAAGTTTCCCGCATACGACGTTGCTAAGTTACAAGCAAAGTACGATAAAACGAAATCAAGCGGCGTGCTTTATATAGGCAAAGGCGTTGACCTAAATAAGCGTATAAAACAATACGTTAAATATGGACTTAATTTGGTTAAAAACCACAAGGGCGGACGGTCGATATTTCAAATAGCAGAATACAAAAAACTCTGTATTGAAGTAGTTTTATGTGATAATTGTGAATGTGTGGAAAAAAATATGCTTGTCGGATTCAGAAATAAGTTCGGGGAATTGCCGGTTGCCAATATGCGTATTTAGTCAAGTTATACGTTAATTTTACTTTGCTATTATTATAATCGTGTTTGGATTTGTAACATTTTTATCCGTCACGAAAAAAGAACCCGCATAAATTGCGGGTTCTTTTTTCGTATTCAAATTCGCCTGCGAATTTGTTATCATTCGCAGCCTTTAGTTGCGTTATAATTTACGCCGTCGATGGGCTGAAACTAATTTTTTGATAATCTCACTCAAAAAAGTCGTATTCGCCGTCGAAGCCGTTACCTTCTCCCGATCGCGACGCCCAACCTTCAAAAGACGCGGAGTCGGCGGACTGAACGGACGTTTCCCCGCTTTGTGAACGGTCGGAGCAATCTTCGTTATCGCACCCGACGAGCGCAAACGCGGAAAAACAGATCAAAACGGCGACGATGACGCCGACAAACAGTTTGTTGATAATTTTCATTAAATTGCCTCTTTTTACAAGTATTTTGCCGTATCCGACGACTTAAAAAGGTCGGGTACGGCAAAAAAGTTGTTTGTTAAAATCAGTTTCCCGATTGTTCGTTCCACATATCCCACTCGCCGTCGAAGCCGTCGACGGAAGACTCTCCAAGACACGCGACGTCATCCTTGGCGTACGGTAAAAAAGTTATTTTTACTTCAATAAATTCTTTCATTATCCATCTCCTTAAATTGGTGCAGATCCAAAACCTATCAGTCGTACTTGGTCAGATCTTCGGGCCTTGCGGTGACAGCCGTTTTCGTAAGCGTTTCAGCCAAAGTGGTAGCCGTCAGGTTTGCCGCCTTATAAACGAAGTTACCCGAACCGTTAATAACTATTTTATTATTGTTCCAAGCGCCGCACGAAGCCCAGAAGTTCCAAACGACCACCTTGCCTTGATTTTCAATGGTAAGCGTACGGGCGTTCCCCGACTCGTAGTTGGTACATATACCCGTTCCGCCGCCCGCCTGAGTGGTTTCCAACGCGAGCGTGCCGCCTTCGTAAACGTAGAAGGTCCTGTTGGATTTCGGCGCAAGCGATGAAAGATCTATACCGTTGCCGGAAGCAACTTTGATATACAGGTCGCCGTAAACGTCCAAATTGATGGTTTGAAGCAACCCGCCGATCTTTACTAAAGAAGCGTCGCCCGTCTTTTCACCGACGAAAAGATTGGCTTTTGTCGTCATACCTTTATCGCAGACGAGCGTGCCGTTGTTGATGACTTTGACCGTCGGCATAACGAGCGCGCCGGTGCCGTGAGAAGTCATCTGACCGCCGTCGACGATGAGCGTTACGCCCGTCGCTTCCGACCAAACCGGGCAATTGTAATTGTCGTCTACGGTAAGTATTCCTTTTGGTCCGACGTATACGGAACCGTTATATGCGTAGATGCCCGTCGACGCGGCGGCAGTAGCCGTTAAATCGAGTCGTCCGTTGACTACGGAAAGAGTTGCGGCATTTGAAAGCTTGAAACCGTCTATTTTAGCCGTGGTGACCAAAGTCATTTGTCCTTCGGTCTCTTCCGTGCCAATATTTATATCGTGATTTACCCAGTAGTCGGTGGAGATTGTAAGCGTAAGCTTTCCGATAACGTTAACGGACGCGCCGTAAGGCTTCATGTTGGTTATTTGGGCGTCGTCTCCCTCAATGGTGTAAACGCCTTTTTCGTAAGACACCGTTAGCGCTTGGTTGGCAATATTTGCGTTCAAATATGTGTTAGGCGAATACACTGTTCCGTCGATATTGACGCAGTCGTCTGCAACGAAATCGTATCTACGCATGCCGTTGGTCTTTAACGTATAAACGTCGGCTATATATGGGTTAGTATCCGAATATCCGTGCGACTTTTCCGTATCCAAAGTGGTGTTAAGATCGTAATCGGCGACCGTGATCGCGGGGAGTTCTTCGGGTTGATAAACGGTGCCTTGATAGTCGAAGCCCTTCGCGTCGGGGAGACGGACGTAGCCGTCAGTCGTAAACGTAGGTTCAAGATAGGAAACCTGCGAGAACGCTACCGCCGAATAGGCAAATTTATACGCGGAAGTAACGAGATCGGAAAGCGCGGAAGTCCCGTCGCCGATCTTAGCGTAAACGTAAGACGAAAGACTGTACGAAAGCGTTTGAGCCGGCTCGCCTTGCTTTTGGATGGAAGCGGTAAACGCGGCGTTCATTTCCGTAACGTTGATATAATGTCTTCTTACCACCCAAAAACCGTTTTTGCTATCCCAAACGGGAGTTACGACGTCCTCGCCGATTTTTACCACGTAATCTTCGACTTCGGTCTTATCGCCCTTGTTTTCAGAACTCGTCCTGAATGCGAAAAGCAAGCCGAGTCTGGAATCGAAGTGTACGTTCGCGCCCAGCCACATGGTGTTGTTTTCGCTCAGAACTTTTTTGTCTGTGACGGTCACGTCGCCCGTCGCGAGCGATACCTCTTCGGCGGTAAGATCGGCGTTTACGAGCGCTTCGGTATTATAGGCTTTATAAGTTTGCGCGTTTGCGCCGTAGTTCAAAAGATCTACGCAAAGTTCTTTCAAAGCGTCAAACTGCATTTGATCGTGAGTTCCCGCAGCGGCGTAATCGGTCTTACGAAGTAAGCGTTCCAAATAACCTTTTACGGTAAAACTATCGGCGCCGTCCATTTGGTCAAGCACGTTGTCCTCGGCGTCCAACAGGGTGGCGGTCATAATATCGCCCATTTGCTGTGGCGCTACGCCGTAAAACGAAAACACGCCTTGCTCGTTTTCCGTCAGGTCGTATTCGATTTGATTGAAGTTGACCTTGACGTGCGCGCCTTCGGGAGCGTTATCGGTGTGGATCTTAACGATAATACCGTCGCTCAAGGCAACGTTGACGCCCGTGAAAGTAGCCGAATACTCGTCGGCAAAAACCGAGCGAAAATTCATTCCCGAAACGCCAAGCGCAACGAACGCCGCAGATAAAAGAGCAAGCGCCGTCACAAAAGCGGCTTTAACGATTGATTTAACTTTCATAATTTCCCTCCTGATTATATTAACTGTATTTTAGGTCGAATTTGCACCCGACTGAAATTTTACGTCACGCGTCGATTTTACAAGTTATTTATTTGACCAAATGCTGTTTGAATATGTCAAAAAGCGTTCTTTTATCGGTTTCGTCAACGTCGTTCGGCACGGGATAGAGGTCCTTATCGCCCGCTTTTGTTATTTGCGTTTGGAACTTTGCGATTATGGTTTCATAGCTGTCGTTCAAAGCGTCTACACGCTCTTCTTCGGTGCGTTGTACTAAAACGATGTTCCACCCGCTCGCGCCGGCAGCGTTGGAGAAGGTACGCTTGTAACTCCAACTGCAAAAACTTATATTGTTAGCTTCAAAAAGGTCTAAACAATAGTCCCACGACCGCGCGACGAAATAGCAGGTAAATTCGCCCATAAACAGCGGCACGTTGTATTTTTTAGCCTTCCAGGAATTTACTGTACTCGTCATCTTCGTCGTGTTTTGTTCGTAACTGCTCGACGTCCCCGTGTATTCGTGCATCGAGTAGGCGCAGTTGGTCCAACCGTATTTGCTCGGCGCCGGTAATTGCGACGCCGACCAGCATGACTCAAAGATTATAACGTGCTTTTTGTCTATCTCGCGAATGGCTTGATATATTTCGTTGAAAAACGCCCAGTGCTTTTCCGTCGTCTGTTGCCCGCTTGCAAGACGCTCGGCAGGTTCGTTCAAAATGTCGAACGCCGCAACGTAAACGTTATCTTTGAAACGGGTGGCGACAGCCTTCCACAGATCGACGGTCAGTTGCTTTTTTCTATCGTTGGAATAAAAGTCAATGTCGGCAGGATCGGCTATATATTGTCCGCTGTGATTCTGCCCGTTTTGCGAGCCGTACGCCCCGTGCAGATCCAAAACGGTATATATACCGTACTTTGCGGCGGTGTCGACGAAGTTTTCGATAAAACTAAAGTCGTAGTTTTTGCCGGCGTTATCCATATCCAAAACGGCGTCAAAGTCCACGTCCATATAGGAAAACGGAAGCCTTATGACGTTTATGCCCATCTCTTTACATATCTCGAAGTCTTCCTTTGTCCAGTAGGTGCGCTTGTATTCTTCCCATAACGCCTTGGTCTTTTCAACGCCGAATCGCTCTAAAAATACTTTATTCAAGGTCATTTGGTCGCGTATCTCAACGTTGTCGGCGTAATCCTTGCGGAAGATGTTCATCCAACTCTCCGGTACGCAAAGTCCGCCTGCGTTTACGCCCCTTAAAAGGACTTTGTCGCCATACTCGTTGACAAAGTTCTCGCCGACGGCGGTCAGTTGAGTCAGTTGTCGGCGAAGCGGTACGGTAGGAAGGTCGATAACGTCGTCAGACCGAGTTTGCTCTTCTTCCGGGAAAACGGGTTCGTCGTCGGATAATTGCGAAGAGTCGCCCGAGCCGCTGTCTTCTTGACTTGCCAAGCCGCTTTCACTGTCGGATTGAGCCCCGCTCGCGCTCGTCGAGTCGACAAAAGAGTAACTTGCGCCGTCCGATGAAGACGACTCGTCGTTCGACGCGCTCGGAATAATTTCACCGCCGGGGCTGCTTATTTCGTGACTGTCCGCGAGAGGTTCTTGCTCACACCCGAAACAGGCAAAACAAAAAATAAACGCCAAAAGTAACACGGTCACGCAGTTAGTTAATCTTTTCAAATCGTCGTTCTCCTTTGAAAATATTTTTTCGCTTTTCTCTTTGATAGTCTTCCGACGCCCATTCGATAGTATCGGTAGTACTAATATTATACAATAATTTGTCGTAATAATATTATACAATAAAAAATAAGTCGATGCAATGCCGTCGACTTATTTTTTTATGAATTATTTTTCACGTCTTTTCCGCTCCACCCACAAAAGTTTTGGAGTACGTTTAATTTACACAGGTCTAAAACCGGGACTGTTCGCTCTGTTGCTCTGGTTGGGTTTTGGAGTACATTTAATTTACACAGGTCTAAAACTGAGTTGATATAGCGCTACGCCAATATCGCGTTTTGGAGTACATTTAATTTACACAGGTCTAAAACTCTGACAAAACTAAAACGGCTCTCATTGCGGTTTTGGAGTACATTTAATTTACACAGGTCTAAAACTGAGTTGATATAGCGCTACGCCAATATCGCGTTTTGGAGTACATTTAATTTACACAGGTCTAAAACATCAT
>JAFVDA010000118.1 GCA_017478765.1 Clostridia bacterium | reverse complement strand
AGTCGCCCAGCGGGTATGTCCTATTCCGCAAGTACCGTGCAAAGATCTTCCGCCGTCCGTCTTGTCGGAGAGAATTTTAAGCCTTCCCTTGGCTTTTACGAGCACTACTTTATCGCTCTTTTCATCGTAAACGGCAATACCGGCGGAGTCGTACCCCCTGTATTCGAGTTTTTGAAGCCCGTCCAAAAGAATGGGGCCGGCTTGTTCGTTGCCTATATATCCTACTATTCCGCACATAGTTTATTCCCCGCTGAATATCGTCAGATGACGTAACCCTGTTTTACGATTGCGTCGACCACCATTTGAGCCATACGCTCGCAAATTTCAGTCGTTTTTGCTTCTACCATAACTCTCACTACCGGTTCGGTACCCGATTCTCTGACTAATATCCTTCCGTCGTCGCCGAGAAGTTTTTTGACGTCTTCAACGACCGACTGAACAAGTTGATCGTCCTGCGCCTTTTTCTTGTCGTTCACTCTGACGTTCTTCAACACCTGCGGGTACATAACGACTTCTTCCGCAAGTTTGGATAGCGGCGTCTTTCTCGCTATCATGACTTCCATCATCTTGATACTGGTCAAAAGCCCGTCGCCCGTGGTGGCGTATTTTGCGAATATGATATGCCCCGACTGTTCGCCGCCCAAGCGGTTGCCGTGTTCTGCCATATAGTCGTGAACGTATTTATCGCCTACGGGCGTCTGGACGTATTCGATCCCTATCTTGTCGAACGCCTTATACAGCCCGAGGTTGGACATTACGGTTGTGACAACGGTGTTGGTCAGAAGTTTTTCCCTTTCCTTTAAGTACTTGCCGTAAATATACAAAATGTGGTCGCCGTTTACGACGTTGCCCTTTTCGTCCACGCACAGGCACCTGTCGGCGTCGCCGTCGTAAGCAAAACCGACGTCCAGACCGTTCTCTACGACAAGTTTTTGCAAGCCTTCGATATGCGTCGACCCTGCGTTGAGGTTGACGTTAAATCCGTCGGGCTTGTTGTTTATAACGTAAGTGGTCGCGCCGAGCGCTTCGAATACCGACTTGGCGATATTCCACGTGGTGCCGTTAGCGCAGTCCAATCCCACCTTCTTGCCCCTGAAAGAATAAACGCCGAGAGAAATAAGATACGCAATATAGCGGTTTCTGCCCGAAGCGTAGTCCACCGTTTCGCCCATCTGTTCTCTCTTTGCAAACGGAACCTTTTTGATGAGCTTGCCGTTCCAAACGAACTTGCCGTCGAGATAGTCTTCGATAAGCGCGATAACGCCTTCTTCCATCTTCTCGCCGTAGCCGTTCAAAAGTTTTATGCCGTTATCGTAAAAAGGATTGTGGCTTGCGGTTATCATTATTCCGCAATCGAATCCGTCTATTCTCGTAATGTACGCGACCGAAGGGGTGGTGGTGACGTGCAGCATATACGCGTCTGCGCCCGAGGAAGCAAGCCCCGCTATCAAGGCGTATTCGAGCGTGTAACTGGAACGGCGGGTGTCCTTCCCTAAGACCACCCTTGCGTTGCCCTCCATATTGTTGGCTCTTCTCTTTTCGTTAAAATACCAGCCCAAAAACCTACCTATATCGTAGGCGTGGTCGCTGGTTAAAACTTCGTTTACTTCACCGCGAAATCCGTCGGTTCCGAAATACTTTCCCATGATTGCCTCTATATATTCCTATTTTGCGTACTGTTGTTTATTTTTTTGCAACTACGTTGCCCCTACCCTTGTAAATGCTGTTTTCCGGCACGAATCCCCTTACGGAACTGGTAGGATAGATATTCGTATTCCTGCCGATAACCGAGCCGGGATTCAAAACGCTGTTGCACCCTACTTCAACAAAGTCGCCGAGCATGGCGCCGAATTTTTTCAAGCCCGTCTCCATCTCGACGCCGCCGTCTTTGACGACCACGAGCGTCTTATCCGACTTGACGTTGGACGTCACCGAGCCCGCGCCCATGTGCGAACGGTATCCTAAAACGCTGTCGCCAACGTAGTTGAAGTGCGGTACCTGTACGTTATCGAACAACACGGAATTTTTGATCTCGACCGAGTTGCCGACCACGCAGTTTTCGCCGATAAGCGCGCTGCCTCTGATAAAAGCGCAATGGCGCACTTCGGTGTTCGCGCCGATTATCGTAGGCGCCCCGATATACGCCGTAGGGGCAATCTTCGCAGTCTTATGCGCCCATACGTTTTCGCTTAGTAGGACGTATTCGCTTCTATCAAGCGATTCGCCCGTTTTTATTATAAATTCTTTTAGGCCTTTCAACGCTTCCCAAGGATAGGTGAACGTTTGAAGATACTCCCCTGCTATGGTATGCGAAAGATCGTACAATCTTTTCACGGTCAGTTTTTCGTTTACGCTCGTCATTCAAAAATCGCTCCGACAAGATATTGGGTGTTATCGACGTAAAAAACGACGACAACCCGATTATCATAATATCACAATCGGCTCGTTTAGTCAAGGTGTGTATATAAAATATTGTATTTTAAGGGCGCGTGCGCGCGTAAAAAAAATCGTTTTCGGCATAAATGAGCGCGAAAACGACAGGATAAGGTTTATATTGTTTTATGCCCGTTTATCCGCGCGCGCCAAAAAACCGCGCGCTCTTTATCTGTAACGGTCAAGATAATTTTTAAGTTCGGGGTATTTGGGTTCGAGCGTTTTTACGCTCAGATACATCGCCGTCGTATCGAAAACGGCTTGGTGGAAGTCGGTGGCGTAATCGCCGAATATCTCTCGGCTCGCGTTTGACACGTCGTACGGAAAAACTTCGGCAAACTCGGTTAGTTCCGTAAGTTTCGGATACTTATAATTAGGCTTGCCCTCACGGGTAAGCTTCATAATCGGCGTAAAATACTTCATCGTGTCGAAACTTTCCCGATAGCGGAAAACGGTATCGAGATACTTGAATTCGGCTATCATAAACCCAAGGTCGAACCTTACGTTGTGCGCCACGACGAGCGAAGCGTTCTTAAAGTCTTCGTATATCTCGTCGGCGTAGTCGGAAAACGTCTTTCCCTTGGATAGTTCCGCAAGTTTTTCAACGGTTATCCCGTGTACCTTGGTCGCCGACGGATCTATCCATTCCACGAAAAAGTAAAAGTTCTTGCCTTTTACGCTTTCGCCGTCTTCCAAAACGTAAGAAAGTTGTATTATGCGCCCCGGATATAAGCCCGTGGTTTCCGTGTCGAAATAGATTATCATACGCCTATTATATCACCGCCGCCGGTATAAATCAACTATCGGGCGCACCATATTGGTCTCACTATTTTTTTTTGGAAGCGTAAAAAAACGCCGAAAAAGTCACGATAGTCGACCTATACGCGGGTTTTTACGATAAAGCCCCCTTCGGAAACAACGTTTACGAAGGGGGCAAAAACAGCCGTCAAACGACCGAATCGTTTCTCAAATTCACGTCCTTTATCAGATTTTGAACGGCGTACGCGTAAGGTTCGAGATAGTCTCCCCTATCGGAAACGTAGCCGAATTCTATAAGATGCTCTATTATCTTTTTACAAACGCTCTCGATAATTTTTTGATTGTTCCTAAAGTCGAGCGGGGCGGCGACCAGCGCTTTTATAGGCTCCGACAGTTCGGTCAGAACGCCGAGTTTTTCCATCGCCTTAAAAGTCCACTTATAGTACGGAGCGTACCTGTCGTTTAACAAAAACACGCAGTCCATAACGTTTTTTATAAACTCGGTAAGCGCTATCGCGGCGGCAACTTCCTGACCGTGCCGAGCGCAACGGGCGTAGTTATACTGCCCCGATTGAGCGATCAAAAACAGGGCGGACGCGAGTTTTTTCAACTTTACGTCCATAGGTCTGTCGTTTAGAAGCGTTTGCCGAATTTCCGTAAACCTGCCCAAATTATCCAAAAAAACCTTTCCGTTGGTGGCTTCGGCAAGATAAAAATCGGGAATATTCAGCCATTCGGCGTTGGTTTTGGGCGGGATACTATCACCCAAATAAAACGAATAAAACCCGTTTATCGTTGTAACGCCCTTGTAACTATCTCCGAACCTGCTCGATTTTTTTATCTTTACGCCCATAAATTCATCGGGCAATTTTTGATATTCTCGCGCCAACTTAAAGCCTATTTCCCGCTCGTCTTCATCGGTCAAAAAAACGAAAAATCTCGGCTCGAAGTCGTGATCGAGAGAAACGTCGTCGTCAAAGCCGAAACATTCGGAGCCGTGACCTACGAGCCCCACCGCCATCTTTTGAAGATATTCGGGGAATTTTTCGCTGAGCATAGGCAGACCGTACTCTTCAAAATATCTTTCCGACAGTTCTAAACCCTTCATTTGTTTCCACCGTATATCTCTTGCGCGACGTATTCCAAGGCGTCGGCTTCGTCAAACCTATTGAAGTATCTGAGCGACGGCGCGCATTTTGAAATGATAAAGGCGTACTCGCCGTCCTTGACCAAATTTTTGGAATTGAGATATTCCCACGCCTCGTCCAAAAGGGCTTCGACTCTGTCGGTATCTTGGTCCGAACGGTCGTACACCACGTGAGCGAGGTTGACGAGCGCAACGGCTATCTGTCCGTCGTACTCGGTATGCTTTTTCAATATCTCAACGGCTTTTATAAGATCGGCTTCCGCCAAATCGTACTCTTTCAGTTCGGAATACGCCGACGAACGGTTATTAAGCAGCGCCGAATACTCGTATGCGTCGGTAAGTCCGAGATTTATATATACGTTTTCGGCAAGGCGATAGTATTCGAGCGCCTCCTTGGGTTTACCGAAAGCCTTCAAAGTGGTCGCAAGATTGACGTACGCCGTCGCGCCCGAAGAGCGCTTATCCATCTGCGTTTTTTCAATAAGGTTTTTTACGCTTTGCACGGAACGCATGGCTTTATCGTAATTTGAAGTCCTGCGGTATAACCCAAGCCCTTCGTTGTCTATAGTCAAAAGAGCGCGGTCGTCGCCCGCTTCCGTCGCGTCCTGACGCCACTGTTCTATCAAGCGGTCGGCGCCGTCTAAATCGTTTGACAAAAAGCACCTATCGAGCGCCGAAATAAACCTTGAAACGGATATTCGATTGTCATGATTAAATTCACTCATAAACAAAGATATTCACGAAAAATGTTTTCCAAACATTTT
>JAFVDA010000117.1 GCA_017478765.1 Clostridia bacterium | reverse complement strand
TGGTGCGTTCTATAATTGCAGTAGTTTAACGAGCGTGACTATCGGTAACAGTGTTACGAGTATAGGTACAAGTGCGTTCGATGGTTGTCGTAGTTTAACGAGTATAAATATCCCCGATAGCGTTACGAGTATAGGCGATGGTGCGTTCTACGGTTGCAGTAGTTTAACGAGCGTAACAATTCCCGACAGCGTTAAGAGTATAGGATATAAAGCGTTCTCTAATTGCAGCGGCTTGACGAGCGTGACTATCGGTAACGGCGTTACGAGTATAGGCGATGGTGCGTTCTATAATTGCAGTAGTTTAACGAGCGTGACTATCGGTAACAGTGTTACGAGTATAGGTAAAAGTGCGTTCAGTTATTGCAGCGATTTAACGAGTATAAATATCCCCGATAGCGTTACGAGTATAGGTGATTATGTGTTCTACGGTTGCAGTAGTTTAACGAGCGTAACAATTCCCGACAGCGTTAAGAGTATAAGTGGTAGTGCGTTCTATGGTTGCAGTAGTTTGAAATACAATGAATATGATAACGCATATTATCTTGGGAACGATAATAATCCATACCTTGTTTTGATCAAGGCAAAAGATACGAATATTACTTCTTGTCAAATAAACGATAATACAAAGCTTATTGCTAATTCTGCGTTTGATTGGTGCAGCAGTTTAACGAGCGTAACTATCGGCAATAGCGTTACAAGTATAGATGAAAGTGCCTTCCGTGGTTGCAGCAGTTTAACGAGCATAATTATCCCCGACAGTGTTACGAGCATAGGTGTTTCCGCGTTCTACGGTTGCAGCAGTTTAACGAGCGTGACAATTCCCGATAGCGTTACGAGTATAGGTGATTATGCGTTCTACGGTTGCATTAGTTTAACGAGCGTGACTATCGGTAACTGCGTTACGAGTATAGGTAATTATGCGTTTGAGGGTTGCAGCGGCTTAACGAGCGTGACTATCGGTAACTGCGTTACGAGTATAGGTAATTATGCGTTTGAGGGTTGCAGCGGCTTAACGAGCGTAGTTATCCCCGACAGCGTTACGAGTATAGGAGATTATGCGTTCTCAGGTTGCAGCGGTTTAACGAGCATAACAATACCCGACAGTGTGACTAATATAGGATATTCAGCGTTCTACGGTTGCAGCGGTTTAACGAGCGTGACTATCGGCAACAGCGTTACAAGTATAGGTGGTGGTGCGTTCCGTGATTGCAGTAGTTTAACGAGCGTAATAATTCCCGACAGCGTTACGAGTATAGGTAAAAGTGCGTTCAGTTATTGCAGCGATTTAACGAGCGTGACTTTCAAAAACACAAGCGGGTGGTACGTTTCGACCTCTTCTACAGCAACGAGCGGCACTTTCATTAACGTCACAAACGCCACTCAAAACGCAACTTATCTTAAATCAACCTATCCTTTATATTATTGGAAACGTTCTTAAGCGGATTTTGTGTAAAGAGGTAAATTTTTCAGGCACATTCTGATATGCCGCGCGACGTATAACATTTATATAAAACACAATAAAAGCCAAGCGTTTGAGAAAACTATCTCAAACGCTTGGCTTAAATAATTTTATTCACAAAAAATGTTTTCTACGCAAACATTTTTCCGTGAGTTCTTGATGTCGGAAACGTTTACGGCGAAAATGAATTCCGCCTACGCTTCTCGGCTTTAATTATTTTAGTAAAGTGTGTTAGTGCGCGAGCATATATCTGACGATATTAGCGCATCTTTCGGCGGCGGCGTGCTCGAACTCTACGTAAGAAACTTCTTCGGAATCGTCCGCCTTGTCGGAAATCGCCCTGATAACGACGAACGGCGTTTGGTTGAGCGAGCAAACGTGGGCTATCGCCGCGCCTTCCATCTCGCAACAGGTGCCGCCGAAAAGTCGGATAATGCGGTTTCGCTCATCCTTGGAGGCGATAAACCTATCTCCCGAACAAACCCTGCCGGTAAAGGCGGCTATATCGGGCGCGCTTTCTTTGACGGCTTCGAGAGCGCGGGCGATCATATTCTCGTCGGCGGCGAAAACGCTATTCATGCCGGGGATCTCGCCAGGGGCGTAGTTTAAGGCTGTCACGTCGAAATCGTGCTCGACGGCGTCGGTCGAAACGACTATATCGCCGATATTTATTCTGTTATCGAGCGAGCCGGCAACGCCGGTGTTTATGACGACGTCGGCGCCGAACCTGTCGATGATAAGTTGCGCGCACGTTGCGGCGTTGACCTTGCCTATTCCGCATTGAACTATAACGACGTTTGCCCCGCCCATTTTGCCTTGAACGAATTCCATTCCGGAAACGGTAACGACGACCTTATTCTCGACCGCGCATTTTAAGGCGGCAACCTCTTCCGCCATGGCGCCGATAACGCCGTAAACGAGCGGTTTTTTCGCTTTTGCCGCGCCGTCGGTCAAGGGCGAGAAAGATTTTTGAGGGCGTAACGATTGTTTCATAAACTAAAACTCCTGTCCTATTTTTTTGCAAGGACATTATACAATATTCTTGCGGTAAAATCAATCAAAAGCGCAAGAAAATGTAGTCGCGAAAACTCCGCTTACCGTCGGAAAGCATAGGGTGAGTTTTTATACGGTTGATTTTTAGCACTCAATGTGGTACAATGAAACAAAAAAGCCCCGCTAAATCATTTGGAGCGGGCAAAAGGCGAAACTCCACATGACCGAACTTGAAAAAATGCTTAAAGGGCTTATTTACGACCCGAACGAGCCGACCTTACTTGAATTACGCAAAAAGGCGCATTCCCTTTGCCGCGAATACAACCAAACGCCCGAAGAGGGCGAGAAAACTCGGAGCGAAATTCTTAAAAAACTCGGGATAAAACTCGGCGAAAACGTCTACCTGACCGGGCCTATCAACTTCGATTACGGCTGTTTTACGGAGATAGGCGATAATTCCTACGCCAACTTTAACCTTACCGTTTTGGACGTTTGCCCCGTCAAAATAGGCAAGAACGTGTTTATGGGTACGGGCGTTACCATCGTCACGCCGTTGCATCCGTTGAGATGGCAGGAGCGCAATTTATATTCGCCAAAGCCCGGGTATATCACCGACGACGAATACGGCAAGCCCATCGTTATCGAAGACAACTGCTGGATAGCTTCCAACGTCACTATCTGCGGCGGAGTTACCATCGGATCAGGCTCTGTCATCGGCGCGGGCTCGGTGGTCACAAAATCCATCCCGGCAGGCAGCCTTGCGTTCGGCAATCCGTGCAAGGTAAAGCGCCAAATAACCGACGCGGACGTTGTGGGCGAAAACTTGCGTTATAAAGACTGACGCACGAGATAAAACCCGCGATAACGGGCTTATAGACGGGCTTTTATGGTTTTTAACGCCGAGATGAAACGAGTTTTCAGGCGTAAAAACGGCGCCGCTCGATAGCCGAACGTTTTTTTTGGAAAATCTTAAAAAAAATATCAAAACTTGATTTGCAGGCTTTTAGCCTGCATTTTTTGTTGCTTTTTATAAGGTGCGGCAAAAACAATAAAACCGTTCGATTTTGTCGAAAAACCGACAACTATTGAAGTGGGTATTTACAACCTAAATCATTTATTTTATAATGAGAATGAGTAATTATACACATAATTACAATATGAAAAACGCGAAGAAAAGGGAGTGAAAGACATGCTGAAAATATGCGTCGTTGAAGACGATCAAAGGGACGCCGAGCGTCTGTGCGGGTTTATCGAAACCTTTTTGAAGGAAAACGGCTTTGAAGCGGAAATAAACGTAAGTTCAGATGAGCGCCGATTTTTAGCCGACTATGAAAGCGGCTGTGACGTGGTGTTTTTCGATATCGAGTTGGGCGAAGATAACGGATTTGAAGTTTCCAAAAGGATAAGGGAAAAGAGCGAAGACGTTATTATAATTTTCGTGACCAACCTGACTCAGTACGCGCTCAAAGGCTACGAAGTCTCCGCACTCGATTTTTTAGTCAAGCCTATAAATTACGACGTCTTTGCGCTCAAAATGAAGCGGCTTGCGGAGCGGCTAAGGGCAAAAGAATGTAAAGAATTGTTGCCCATAAAGACCGCGGGCGGGCTGGTAAACTGTCAAGTTGCGTCGATAAGATACGTTGAAGTCGTCGGGCATACGGTCAGGTTTCACACGCTCGACGGCGAATTTGAGGCTTACGCGTCACTCAAATCAATCGAAAAGCAAATACACTCCTCGACCATGGTCAAGTGCAACAACGGGTTTTTGGTCAACTTAAATTACGTTCGCCGGATAAAAAACTTTGAACTAACTCTCGACAACGGCGAAAGGCTTTTAGTAAGCCGACAAAGAAAACGCTACCTTATGGAAGCGTTGAACAGTTTTATAAGCGGAGGCGCGCGTTCTTAGCGCAAGACGATAAATTATGACGCAGTTATTTTGGTATAAATTTATTTTTGCGCTCGAACTGATAACGGCGGAAGGCGTGTTTTTGTATAAACTCGAACGCAGGAGCCACTTCGTTTTGCGGCTAATTTTGGCGATCGTTGCGATATTTGCGGCGGCGTATCTTATTCCCATATTCGATAACGGCGGAATATTAAACTCGCTGCTCATATTCTTTTCGCTGTTCTTTTTGTCGTTGGTACTTGCCCAAGTCATATTCAAAGAATCCTTTTTGACGGTGCTTTTTTGCGGAATAGCGGGGTACGCTCTTCAACACATTGCGTATCAACTGTTCTGTCTTATCGCCAACCTGTTCGGCATGGGCGGCGAACAGGCGGTGGGCTTGTACGGCAAAGCGCAGGCATTTCCGCTTGACGTGAGGACCTTGCCGACGTTTATCTTGATCCACGTATTTACTTACATAGCGATAGCGCTGTTTTTCGGCAGAAAGATAAAGGAAACGGGCGAAGTCAAACTGCGCTCTAAACAACTTTTCTTCTTGCTGTTTTTATCGGCGTTGAGCCTGATAGTAGTCAATATGTTCATCGTATCGGAAGCGAGCGAGAACTATAATTTTACGTATATTATCTCTTGCAACCTATACGGCGCGCTGTGCGCTATTTTTATTCTGGCACTGCTGTTCGCGCTGCTCGAAAACGAAAAACTTAAACTGGAAAACGAATTTATTAACAGGATACGCGCGCATGAGCAAAAGACCTTCAAACAGTCAAAAAGTAACATCGAACTCATAAACGTTGCTTGCCACGACCTGAAATATCAACTTCGCCTGCTCAAGCAGGACGGCATGGGTGACGGCGAACGCTTGAAGGCGCTCGAACGCGCGGTCGAAATTTTCGACTCCAAAGTGGAGACCGAAAACGATACGCTCAACGTCATTCTGACCGAAAGAATGATAGAGTGTTACACAAAAAACGTCAAATTGAACTGCATGGTCAACGGTAAACTGCTTTCGTTTATGAACGAACTTGACCTGTATACTCTATTCGGCAACGCGCTCGACAACGCGCTCGAAGCCGTTTTGCAGTTGGGTGAAGACAAACGCGTGATAAACGTTGTGACCTCTCAAACGGGCTCGATGTTCTCCGTGCTTATCAGCAACTACTGCGCCAGGCCTCCTATGATGGTCGACGGACTGCCCGTATCCACCAAATCGGACGGAGGGCTTCACGGCTACGGGCTTAAAAGCATCAAGAGAATAACCGAAAAGTACGGCGGCGATATGCGAGTTAGGTACGACGACGGAATATTCAATCTGTCGCTGCTGTTCTCTCTATAAAAAACCGTCAACTTTTGACGGATAGTCGACAGGTTTTGAAATAAATGTTGACTTGTAGGTTTTGTTGTATTAGAATGAGTGCAAATGCTGAATTGGAGGTTTGTGACGTTATGAAAGTATTGTCGGAAAAAATGGAATTTGAAGAGATCCGTTTTGAAATTGTCATGTTTGACGAAGAAAATGTCTTAATGACCAGCAGCGGGCCGATAGAGATGCCCGTTGACGATTGGTTTGATGAGGAACAGTTGTAAAAGCCCCGCGAAAGGAGGGAAAAAATGAAAGGATCGAATGTAATGAAAAGAAATAATGGTTTATTGCTCGGTGTGCTCGCGGCTTTGTCGCTTGCTTTCTTTATCAGCGCAATAGGTGCGACTTTTGCCGCAGCTTACGCTTCGGAAGAGCAGGCGTCGCCCGCGATAAGCGATACGAGCGTGAGATTAAGTGAAAACATCATCGTCAACTTTAAGGCGAAAAACCTTACTGCCGGCCAATCCGCAACGATGAAGTTTTCGTATCTCGGTACGGAATACGAGATAGTAAAAACGGCTGACGAGAATGGCGAGGCGGTTTTCGGGTTTGACAAAGTTACGCCGCAATGTCTCGGCGATAATATTTCGGCAACGCTCTACGTCGGCGGTGAAGAGGTCGACGCACAAGAGGAATACTCTGTCAAATCT
>JAFVDA010000116.1 GCA_017478765.1 Clostridia bacterium | reverse complement strand
TAGTCAGCGTGACCCGGGCAGTCAACGTGTGCATAGTGGCGCTTATCATTCTCGTACTCAACGTGAGCATAGTGACGTTTATCGGTCTGATACTCAACGTGAGCGGTATTAATCGTAATACCTCTTGCTTTTTCTTCAGGCGCTTTATCGATTTCATCGTATCTCATCTTAGCAGCCTGACCTTTACAAGCCATAACCATGGTGATTGCGGCGGTCAAGGTGGTCTTACCGTGGTCAACGTGGCCGATCGTGCCGACGTTTACGTGCGGTTTACTTCTGTCAAATTTTGCCTTTGCCATAAGTGAATTGTTTCCTCCAAAATAATTATTTTGATTTTTTTATCGTTCTAAAGCGCGTGGCAAACGCGCATAAAGACTTATTTTATCGTTTTGCCGAAAGGCTTAACGTATTCCCGTCGGCAAAACTATTGTTTAAGAACTTATTGATTGTTCTTGGCTCTGTCGCCGATGATTTTTTCGGCAACCGACTTAGGTACTTCGCTGTAGTGGGAGAACTGCATGGTGTACTGTCCTCTGCCTTGCGTCCTCGATCTTAAATCGGTAGCGTAACCGAACATTTCGGAAAGCGGGATCTCGCAGTCGATTATCTTTGCGCCGTTTCTGTCATCAGAACCGGTTATGTTACCACGACGGGAAGATACGTCGCCCATCAAATCGCCGAAGTAGGCGTCGGGGGTGACTATTTCAACCTTCATGATAGGTTCCAAAAGAACGGGTTTAGCTCTCGTTACGCCGTCCTTGAACGCCATAGAACCGGCGATCTTGAATGCGATTTCCGAAGAGTCGACTTCGTGGTAAGAACCGTCGTAAACGGTGGCTTTGAAGTCAACGACTTCGTATCCTGCCAAAATACCGTTCTTGGCTGCTTCTTCGATACCCTTTCTGACAGGTTCGATGTATTCCTTGGGAATGCTTCCGCCGACCGTCTTATCTTCAAAGACAAATCCGGAACCCGGTTCCAAAGGCTCGAACGTAACTTTACAATGACCGTACTGACCTTTACCACCCGATTGACGCTTGTACATACCTTCTGCCTGGACGGTGTTTCTGAACGTCTCTCTGTACGCAACTTGCGGCTTACCGACTTTGGCTTCGACTTTGAATTCGCGAAGCAATCTGTCGACGATGATCTCAAGGTGCAATTCGCCCATACCGGCGATAATGGTTTGACCGGTTTCCTGATCGGTGTAGGTCTTGAACGTGGGATCTTCTTCGGCAAGTTTGATGAGCGCTAACGTCATCTTTTCCTGACCGGCTTTGGTCTTGGGTTCAATAGCTACCCTGATAACGGGTTCGGGAAATTCCATTTGTTCGAGAACGATAGGCGCGTTTTCGGCGCAGAGCGTGTCACCCGTGGTGGTCTCTTTAAGACCGACAATGGCACAAATGTCGCCCGCGTAGATCTCGGGGATCTCCTCACGGTGGTTAGCGTGCATCAAAACGATTCTGCCTACTCTTTCCTTCTTGCCCTTGGTGCTGTTATAAACGTAAGAACCGCTGGTCAAGTGTCCCGAATAAACTCTCGTATAGGCAAGTTTGCCTACGAACGGATCGGCAACGATCTTGAATGCGAGCGCCGCGAACGGAGCGCTGTCGCTCGTTTCGCGTTGTTCTTCTTCGCCGTTTTTGTTTAAGCCTGTGACGTGAGCGACGTCCAAGGGGCTGGGCAAATAGTCGATAATGGCGTCGAGAAGGTGCTGAACGCCCTTGTTGCGGTATGAAGAACCGCAAAGAACGGGAACAACCTTCATCTCAATAGTAGCCTTACGGAGCGCCCTCTTGATCTCTTCGACGGTCAAAGGCTCGCCCATAATATACTTCTCGGTGAGGTCTTCTTCCATCTCGGCGACCGCTTCGACGAGTTTTTCTCTGTACGCTTCGATAACGTCCTTATACTCGTCGGGGATCTCGATGATCTCTTCTTCTTTGCCGAGGTCGTCCTTATAGATTATAGCTTCTCTCGTAATAACGTCGATAATGCCTTTGAAAGTATCTTCTTTACCGATAGGATACGTGATGGGAATGGCGTTTGCTCCGAGCCTATCCTTCATCATGGCGACGGCGCCTTCAAAGTTAGCGCCGTTGATATCCATCTTGTTGACGTATGCGATGCGGGGAACTTTATACTTGTCGGCTTGTCTCCAAACGGTTTCGCTCTGCGGTTCAACACCGCCCTTCGCGCAGAAGGTTGCGATCGCGCCGTCGAGGACTCTCAAAGATCTTTCGACCTCGACCGTAAAGTCAACGTGTCCCGGGGTATCGATAATGTTTATTCTGTTACCCTTCCAAAAGCAGGTGGTAGCGGCGGAGCAAATGGTTATACCCCTTTCTTGCTCCTGCACCATCCAGTCCATCGTGGCTGCGCCTTCGTGGACTTCGCCGAGTTTGTGCGTCTTACCCGTGTAAAATAGGATACGTTCAGTCGTGGTGGTCTTACCGGCATCGATGTGCGCCATAATGCCTATGTTACGCGTGTTTAATAAATCATATTGTCTTGGCATATAAAATCACCTGACGTTAAAAAATTACCAACGGAAGTGAGCGAACGCACGGTTAGCTTCAGCCGCACGATGCATTTCTTCCTTCTTCTTGACCGCTCCGCCGGTGTTGTTAGCCGCGTCCATAAGTTCGTTAGCCAAACGGACGAACATATCTCTGTCGCTACGCTTGCGGGCGTTGATGACTATCCAACGGATAGCCAGGGTTTGTCTTCTTTCTTCTCTGATTTCAATAGGAACTTGATAGTTGGATCCGCCAACCCTTCTTGCCTTAACTTCAAGTTGGGGTTTAACGTTTGCAAGAGCCTGATTGAAAACTTCCATAGCGTCCTGACCGGTCTTTTCTTGCATTAACTTGAAAGCGTCATAGACGATACCTTGCGCTACGCCTTTCTTACCGTCGAGCATTACTTGGTTGATAAGTTTGGTAACCACTTTGCTCTGATAGATAGGATCGGGAAGCACGTCCCTCTTGGGAATTGAGCCTCTTCTTGGCATAATTATCTCCTTAAATTATTTTTCGGGCTGAGCCCGGTACAGCTATCGCGCGTTTTCCAAAACGGCGAACCTTCTGCCGAACGTTTCGGCATACTGCCTACCTTATTCAATAAAGTTAAAATTTCCGAATAAGTAGGTTGACTTGGGTACGAATTTGATTATTTGGGCTTTTTAGCGCCGTATTTACTGCGAGCCTGTTTTCTCTTGGCTACGCCTGCGGTATCGAGCGTTCCACGAATGATGTGATAACGAACGCCCGGTAAATCTCTTACCCTACCGCCCCTGATTAAAACGGAACTGTGTTCCTGAAGGTTGTGACCTTCGCCGGGGATGTAAACCGTACCTTCTTGCTTGTTGGTAAGACGAACTCTCGCTATCTTACGCATTGCCGAGTTAGGCTTCTTGGGAGAAGTGGTCGTAACGGAAAGGCATACGCCTCTTCTTTGCGGGCACTCGTCAAGAATAGGAGCCTTGCTCTTTTCGGCAGCGGTGCGTCTACCATGCTTGATCAGTTGGTTGATTGTTGGCATTACTTACCTCCTTGTAATATTCGGAAATTCTAACTACCCTTAAAAACCAAATCTAAGGATAGGTAAAAACTTTTTTACGCAAAAAACGCGGTCAAAACGCTTGACCTTTGTTTATTTTATCATTTTTTGCACGTTTCGTCAAACAAATTAAACGGTTTTTCGTTATCTTTTGGCGTAACCGGTCAACTATCCGAGTAGTTTCGACCTTACGCTCAAAAGATAACCGCCGTCTATTCAAATCAAACGCCCTTTGTCTGCGCGTTCAACTGTTTGTATTCTTTAAGCCCCGTGCCGGCAGGAATGAGTTTGCCGATTATGACGTTCTCTTTAAGACCGAGCAACGGGTCTCTCTTGTTGTTGATAGCCGCTTCCGTCAAAACTTTGGAAGTCTCCTGGAAGGACGCAGCCGACAGGAAGCTGTCGGTAGCGAGCGAAGCCTTGGTTATGGGGAGAAGCATTCTCTTGACCGTTGCGGGTCTGCCGCCCATTTCCATAACTTTGCGGTTTTCTTCTTCGTATCTCGTGATGTCCACCAGTTCGCCGGGGAGCATGGTCGTATCGCCGCAGTTTTCAACCTGAACTTTACGCAGCATCTGACGAACTATTATCTCGATGTGCTTATCGTTGATGTCAACGCCTTGAGAACGATAAACCTTCTGGACTTCTCTCAAGATGTATTCCTGAACGCCCTTAAAGCCCTTGGTTCTCAAAATATCCTGCGGGTAAACCGATCCGCCGGTAAGAATCGTGCCCGGTTCGACCGCGTCGCCTTCCTTGACGAGCAAGGACGCGTTGAACGGGATAAGATAATCGTTCTTTACCTTTTCGCCCGAGTTGTCGGGGTTGACGACCACTACGTGTCTTACTCCGTTACGCTCTTCAATGGTGACTACGCCGCTCGTTTCGCAGACGATAGCCTGACCTTTCGGACGACGGCACTCGAACAACTCTTCAACTCTCGGCAAACCTTGGGTTATATCGCCCGCGGACGCTATACCGCCGGAGTGGAAGGTTCTCATGGTAAGCTGGGTACCCGGCTCGCCTATGGATTGCGCCGCTATTATACCGACCGCCTCGCCGATGTTTACGGGGTGCATGTTGGACATGTTCTTGCCGTAGCATCTTGCGCAGACGCCGTTCTTGGAGCGGCAGGTGAAAGCCGTTCTTATATTGACTCTCGTGATGCCCGCTTTGACGATAGCTTTGGCTTGTTCTTCGGTCACCATGGTATCGGCGGGAACGATGACTTCGCCCGTTTCGGGATGAACGACCGCGTCGACGGTGTATCTTCCCTCTATCCTGTCTTCAAGCGGTTCGACCACTTTGCCGTCGGCGTAGATGGCTTCGACGTACATACCGCCCGCGTGGCAGTCTTCTTCCATAACGATAACGTTATGAGATACGTCGACAAGTCTTCTCGTAAGATAACCGGAGTCGGCGGTCTTCAACGCCGTATCCGCCAAACCTTTACGTCCGCCGTGCGAAGATACGAAGTATTCGAGAACGGAAAGACCTTCCCTGAAGCTCGATTTAATAGGAATTTCAATGGTTCTACCGGACGGGTCGGCCATAAGACCACGCATACCGGCAAGTTGTTGCAACTGGTCTTTAGAACCACGCGCGCCGGAATCCATCATCATCTTGATGGGGTTGAATTTTTCGAGCGAGCCCATAAGGTCGTTCAAAACGGTTTCGGTAACTCTCGACCAGACGTCGCACACCTTTCTGTGGCGTTCTTCGTCGGTGATAAGACCCATTTCGTAATATTCGGTTATTTCCTTGACCTGACGGTCGCCTTCGGCAAGTCTTTCTGCCTTGACTTCGGGGACCTTCATATCGAATACGCTGGTGGTAAGACCGCTGAGCGTGGAGTATTTATAACCCATCGCCTTGATATTATCGAGCATTTCGCTGGTCGCGGGACCGCCGTTTATCTTAAAGCAACGACGGGTGATCTCCTTAAACGTCTTTTGTTTAACGAGGTCGTTTATTTCAAGGTTGACGTAGTCTTCCGGGCGATTTCTCTCGCACAAGCCGAGATTTTGCGGTATGGCTTGGTTGAAGATTATTCTGCCGACGGTAGTCTTGATCCTGCCGGTCACGGTCTCGCCGTCGGGAGTTACGACAGTCCTTCTGCAGAAAATTTCATCCTGCAAGGAAAGTTGACCCGTCTGGTAAGCCATGATAGCGTCCTCGGGAGTATAAAGCCCGGCGCGATATTCTACGCCGTTTTCGTCTTCTTTGAAGTGCTCGTCGTACTTCTTGCCGTGTTCCCTGCGGATAATGGTAAGATAGTAGCAGCCCAAAACCATGTCGTGCGTCGGGCCCATAACAGGTCTGCCGTCGGCAAGTTTCAGAATGTTGTTGGACGAAAGCATCAAAAATCTCGCTTCGGCTTGCGCTTCGATGGAAAGCGGAACGTGAACTGCCATCTGGTCGCCGTCGAAGTCGGCGTTGAACGCGCCGCACACCATCGGGTGGAGTTTTATGGCTCTGCCTTCGATAAGTACTGGCTCGAACGCCTGAATGGACAGACGGTGAAGCGTCGGCGCCCTGTTCAAAAGAACGGGGTGATCCTTGATGACGTCTTCCAAAATATCCCAGACAACGGGTTTCATTCTCTCAACCATACGCTTGGCGCTCTTGACGTTTTGGCAATAGTTGAGTTCCATCAATTTTTTAATGACGAAGGGCTTGAAAAGTTCTATCGCCATTTCCTTGGGCAAACCGCATTGATATATCTTCAATTCGGGTCCGACGACTATAACCGAACGACCGGAATAGTCTACACGCTTACCGAGAAGGTTCTGACGGAAACGACCTTGTTTACCTTTGAGCATGCTCGAAAGCGAACGAAGGTCTCTGTTTCCCGCGCCCGAAACGGGCTTGCCGCGCCTACCGTTGTCGATGAGCGCGTCGACCGCTTCCTGAAGCATACGCTTTTCGTTTCTTACTATTATATCGGGAGCGCCGTATTCAAGCATCTTTTTGAGCCTGTTGTTACGGTTTATTACCCTACGATAAAGTTCGTTAAGGTCGCTGGTGGCAAACCTTCCGCCTTCCAACGCAACCATAGGTCTTAATTCCGGCGGAATGACGGGAACTACGTCCAAAATCATCCATTCGGGACGGTTGCCGCTCTTTCTGAAGGCTTCGATTATCTCCAGTCTCTTGACGGCTTTGGAACGCTTTTGCGCGGAACTTGTCGTAGTGATTATTTCCTTGACGTCCGCCGCTTCCTTTTCAAGGTCGATAGCCATCAAAAGTTCTTTGATGGACTCCGCGCCCATGCCCGCCTTAAACGAACCTTTGCCGAATTTTTCTTCGGCTTCCATATACTCTTTGTCGGTGATGACCTGTTTATACTCAAAATCGGTCGTACCCGGATCGAGTACTACGAAGTTGGCAAAATACAAGACTTCATCGAGTTTTTTGGGGGGCATATCAAGAATAAGACCTATCCTTGACGGCACACCCCTAAAGTACCAGATGTGCGATACGGGAGCGGCGAGTTCGATGTGCCCCATACGCTCTCTACGCACTTTGGATCTCGTAACTTCAACGCCGCAGACGGGGCAAACTATCCCCTGATAACGGCTTCTTTTATACTTTCCGCAATGACATTCCCAGTCCTTTGTAGGTCCGAATATCCTTTCGCAAAACAGACCGTCTTTTTCCGGTTTTTGCGTGCGGTAGTTGATGGTTTCCGATTTGGTAACTTCGCCGTGCGACCAACTTCTGATCTTCTCGGGGGAAGCGATACCTATTTGTATAGAATCAAAATTATTCAGTTCAAACATTATGCTATCTTCCTCCTGAAATTACTCGTCGTCGCTACCGAGATCGTCAAGATCTTCAAACTCGTCAAGATCGCCGTAGTCTTCATCGGCAAACAGTTCGTCGCTCTTGAATTCAAACGCGTCGTCCGTATCGAAAGCCTCCATATCGTCGAAGATGTCGGTATTCTCTTCCTCTTGTTGCTCTTCTTCAACGGCGATTTCGACCTCTTCGGTCTTTTCGGGCTTCTCGGCGGCGAGTTGTCTTTCGTCGACTTCGTCGTCCTCGAGTTCTTTGAGTTCGATCTCTTCGCCCGTTTCGGTCAATACCTTCATATCGAGCGCAAGACTTTGAAGTTCCTTCAAAAGAACCTTAAACGAAGCGGGAATACCCGGTTCGGATATGTTGTCGCCCCTCAAAATGGAGTCGTAAGTTTTGATTCTTCCGACTACGTCGTCCGACTTGACGGTCAATATCTCTTGGAGGATATGAGCCGCGCCGTACGCTTCGAGCGCCCAAACTTCCATTTCGCCGAAACGCTGACCGCCGAACTGCGCCTTACCGCCGAGCGGTTGCTGGGTGATAAGCGAGTACGGACCGATAGATCTCGCGTGGATCTTATCGTCGACGAGGTGGTGAAGTTTTATCATGTACATTTGTCCGACGGTTACTCTGTTTTCAAACGGTTCGCCCGTTCTGCCGTCGTACAGTTGGATCTTGCCGTCAACGTTGCCTTCGGAGTTGACGAACATATTTTCACGCAATAATTCCTTGATATCCTTTTCGGTAGCGCCGTCGAATACGGGGGTGGCTATCTTCCAACCGAGTTGTTTGCAAACCAAGCCCAAATGTACTTCGAGCACCTGACCGATGTTCATACGCGAAGGAACGCCCAGCGGGTTCAAAACCACCTGCAAGGGAGTGCCGTCCGCCATGAAAGGCATATCGCTCTTGGGTAAAATTCTGGAAATAACGCCCTTGTTGCCGTGACGTCCCGCCATCTTATCGCCGACGGAAATCTTACGTTTTTGGGCAATATATACTCTTACGAGTTTGTTGACTCCCGGCGGTAGTTCGTCCTTGTTGGCTCTCGTGAATATCTTAACGTCGACTACGATACCGCTTTCACCGTGCGGAACACGGAGCGAAGTATCCCTGACTTCCCTTGCCTTCTCGCCGAAAATGGCGCGGAGCAATCTTTCGTCGGGAGTGAGTTCGGCTTCGCCCTTCGGCGTGACCTTACCGACGAGAATATCGCCGCTCATGACTTCCGCGCCGATACGGATAATACCGTCTTCGTCGAGATCTTTGAGCGCGTCGTCGCCGACGTTGGGTATCTCGCGGGTGATCTCTTCTTCGCCGAGTTTGGTATCCCTTGCCTCGGTTTCGTGTTCTTCGATGTGAATGGACGTAAATACGTCGTCTCTAACCAGCTCTTCGCTGAGCAAGATAGCGTCTTCGTAGTTATATCCTTCCCACGTCATGAAGCCGACCAGAATGTTCCTGCCGAGCGCGAGTTCGCCGTTTGCGGTCGCGGGACCGTCGGCAATGATGTCGCCCTTTTTGACTCTGTCGCCCTTAGAGACGATAGGTCTTTGGTTAAGGCAGGTGCCTTGGTTGGAACGCTGGAACTTTTTGAGCGGATAGGTGACCGTGTTGCCGTCGTCGGCGCGAACGACGATCTCGTCGCCCGAAGCCTTTTCGATAACGCCGTCCACGTCTGAAATGATCATAACGCCCGAGTCGTAGGCTATCTTTGCTTCGATACCCGTGCCGACTATGGCGTTTTCGGGTTTAAGCAAAGGAACTGCCTGACGTTGCATGTTGGAGCCCATGAGCGCGCGGTGGCTGTCGTCCGCTTCCAGGAACGGAATGAGCGCGGTCGCAACCGATACGAGTTGCTTGGGCGATACGTCCATGAAGTCTATCTCTTCGGCGGGAGCCTCGGTGATGTCTTCACGCTTTCTGCAAGAAACTCTTTCGTTTACGAAACGGCCGTTTTCGTCGATGGGTTCGTTTGCCTGCGCGACGATGTAGTTATCCTCTTCGTCGGCGGTCATATATATAACTTGGTCGGTGACCACGCCGTTCTCGACCTTTCTGTACGGCGATTCAATAAAGCCGTATTCGTTGACTTTGGCGTAGGTGGAAAGCGAAGAAATAAGACCTATGTTCTGACCTTCGGGAGTTTCGATAGGACACATTCTGCCGTAATGGGTGTAGTGAACGTCACGAACCTCGAAGGTAGCCCTTTCCCTGTTCAGACCGCCGGGACCTAACGCCGACAGTTTACGTTTATGCGTAAGTTCGGCTATCGGGTTGGTCTGGTCCATAAATTGCGACAACTGCGACGAACCGAAGAATTCCTTTATCGCCGAAGTTACGGGGCGGATATTGATGAGCGCTTGCGGGGTGACCTCTTTGGGATCCTGCGTGCTCATTCTCTCTCTTATAAGTCTTTCCAGTCTGGAAATACCGATCCTGAATTGATTTTGCAGCAATTCGCCCACAGAACGAACCCTACGGTTGCCAAGGTGGTCGATGTTGTCCACCGAGCCGATGCCGTAATTCAAATCGAGATTCAACGAGATCTGAGCGATGATATCGTCTACGGTGATATGCTTATGATTAAGTTTTTCAAGCAAGGGCTTGACCGTCTTTTTCTGTTCGGCGGTAAGCTTGACGACCGACTTGTCGTCAAGATAATTGAAGAAGTCACGACAGGCGATAACGAAGTTTATCCTCTGTTGACGGCGCTTTTCGGCGTTCTTCTTCTCTTCGGGCTTTTCCTCGCCCTGAGAAACGACTTCTTCCGTATAATATATAGCGTTGATGCGGTCGGTAAACTCGGCGGCTACTTCTTCCACCGATTTGCCCGCGTTCAAAGCGTCGCAAACTTCCTGCGCGAACAGGAGCGACGGATAATGTATGGTGTCGATAAGCCCGAACTTCTTGGGGTTCTCGCCCGTAACTACTTTGAAACTTACGACGTTGTTGGCTATTATCTTGCGAGCGCCCGACTCGGTCTTGACGAGAACTTGGTTGACGCCCGAGTTCATTATCTCTTCGGCGAGCGGCTTATTGACCACCGTGCCTTCCGAAGCGAGAATTTCGCCGTCGGGAGAAACGACGTCTTCGGCAAGAGTGCAACCGACTATCCTGACGGACAGTTTGAGCCTCTTATCGAATTTATATCTACCTACGCGCGCGAGATCGTAACGGTGCATATCGAAGAAAAGGTTGCGCAAATTGATCTTGACCGCGTCGTCGTTGGGTATCTCGCCCGGACGAAGTTTGCGGTAAAGCTCGAATAAGCCTTCCCTTTCGCTCTTGGTGCTATCGCGACCTAAGGTATCCTTTATCATGGGATCGTCGCCGAAAAGACTTAAAATAGTCTCGTCTTCGCCGAAGCCCAAAGCCCTTACGAGTACGGTCACGGGGATTTTTCTCGTCCTGTCGACCTTTACCCAAAGAACGTTGGAAGCGTCCTGCTCGAATTCAAGCCACGCGCCCCTGTTGGGGATAACGGTGGTACCGAAGAGTTTTCTGCCCGTTTTGTCTACTTCGACGTTATTGTAAACGCCCGGCGAACGAACGAGTTGGGATACTATTACCCTCTCCGCGCCGTTTATGATGAACGAGCCGTTGCCGGTCATCTTGGGGATCTCACCCATAAACACGTCGTGGTCCATAATGACGTCGGTAACTTTGTTTACCAGACGGACCTTGACTTTAAGGGGTACCGCATAAGTTGCGTCCCTGTCTCTGCATTCCTTCTCACTGTACTTGGGCTTGTCTATTACTTCATGGTCTAAAAAGTAAAGTTCAAAGTGGTCAGAGTAATCGGTGATAGGTGAAAAATCTTCAAAGACTTCGGCTATGCCTTCGTCAATGAACGCTCTGTAAGAATCCTGTTGAACTTCTACAAGGTTGGGTATCTCCAAAGGTTCCCTTATCCTTGAAAAGGTTCTCCTTTCGACGTTACCGAACATTGACGAACGTAGTTCACGTGACATTGATTCGCGCTCCTTAAAAAATTTTTGTGAGCCTGTTGCATTTAGCGAAATTCGGTGCTATAATGAATTTAGGCAAATTGATAAAATCGTAATTGTTTATTACGTTTTTTTAAGATTGAAAATCTAAAAAAGGGCATAAACAGACAATTATAGATTTTATTGCATTTTGTTATTATAAACGACGTTGTCAATATTGTCAACGATTTTTAACCATAATTTGTAAATTAGTTTTATCGGTACGTTATTTATTATGAGAATCGACAAATTTTTGAAAGTTTCGCGCATATTGAAAAGAAGAACGGTCGCAAAAGAAGCGTGCGAAGGCGGAAAGGTATCGGTCAACGGAAGGGAATGTAAGCCTTCCAAGGAAATAGCCGTCGGCGACGTGGTGGAGATCGGTTTTGCCAACGGCTCCATCAAGTTTATGGTCAAGGAGATCTCGACTTCCACAAAAAAAGCCGACGCAGAGAAGATGTACGAGATAGTTCAATAAAATTTTGTAATTATAAAGTGGAGAGTGGAGAGTGGAATTTTTGAGAGTGGAAAGTGGAGAGTGGAAAGTTGAAATATGGATACGAAAATTATATAATAATTTGTTTGTTCCATATCCGACTTTTTAACTAACCACTATACTTACTAAACAAAGACAAAGTCAGTAAATTATCAAAGTTGATGTTTTTTAGAAAAGTCTATTCTTGCGACAGCATATATAATATGCCCGACCGCAATTCCACTTTCAACTTTCAACTTTCAACTTTTATAAAAAGGAGTGTTTTAACGATGAAAAAACTTATTTTAACTTTGTGTCTTGTCGCTCTGATGCTTACGTCGGTATTTACGTTTGCGGCGTGCGAGTTTAATTTGCCGCTTCCCGACGCAGTTCCCGGAGAAACGCAGGTCTCTTCGTCCGACTCAACCGCCGGAACGAGCAGTTCCAAACGCCCGGGCATAATCATCGACGACGAATACAGCGCAGGAAGTTATCAATAAAATATAAAACGGAAAGAAGATATGATTTCTGTAATAATTGCGGGGGCAGGTTCGGGCTCCCGCTCAAAACTCGACAAGAATAAACTATTATTCGCATCGGACGGTCAAACGGTAATCGAAACAACCGTCCGAGCCTTTTTGCCCGTTGACGAAGTCGGACAAATTATCGTCACGGCAAGCGTTCGGGATCAAAAGGAATTCGCGGCTATTTTATGCCCGCTTTCCGATAAGATAAAAGTGGTGCTCGGCGGCGACACGCGCACGCGCTCGGTCAAAAACGCCCTTGAATTTATAAGCGGGGATATCACGCTCATTCACGACGGCGCTCGCCCGAAAGTTTCCATATCGCTCATTGAAAGGGTTATCGAAAAAGCAAGAGCGAACGGTTCGGCTATACCCGTTCTGCCGTCCACCGACACTTTGGGCGTGGGCGTTGGTCGGATAGAAAGCGTTGGAAGGGAGAATATTTATCGGATACAGACTCCGCAGGCGTTCAGGACCGATCTTATTAAAAAAGCCTACTCTTTTGTAGCCGACGGCGACTCGTTCACCGACGACAGCGGCGTTTATTGTAAATATATAGGTCCTTGCGAGATAGTCGACGGCGACAGGGAGAACGTCAAACTGACCTACCCCGAAGACTTCGGCAAATTCCCGTTTGCGATAGGCACGGGATTCGACCTTCATCAACTGGTCGAAGGAAGAAAACTCATTCTCGGCGGAGTGGAGATACCGCACCACAAAGGGCTTTTAGGTCACAGCGACGCCGACGTTTTAACTCACGCCGTAATGGACGCGCTTTTGTCGAGCGTTGGCGAGCGAGACATCGGCTACCACTTCCCCGACACCGATCCGAGATATAAGGGTGCCGACAGCATAAAACTTTTACGTGAAGTAATGAGTATAGTCGCCTCTCACGGCAAAAAGCCCGTAAGCGTCACTGCCGTCATCATGGCTGAAAAACCCAAACTTATGAAATTCGTTCCGCAAATCACTCAAAATCTTGCCAAAGAACTGGGCTTACCCGAAAAAGACGTAGGCATCACCTGCACCACGCTCGAAGGGCTGGGCATAATCGGCGAGGAACGCGCCATCGCCGTCAGGTGTAACCTTCTTGTGACCGATAAGTAATATACCGTTTATCACAAAAATCGATATATATAAAATAATAGTTTTTTTAACAAAAATACCCCCTCCGTCGGAATTGCTCCCGACGGAGGGGGTTTGGTTTATTTATAATTCTTTAACTTCTGAAATTTGCCATCTGCCATTAAATCGTCACCTTTAAGATTTGTTAATGCAGAATTGATTTTTATCTCAGAACGCATATTTTGACTAAAAATTAGTAAATAATTATTCTTTTATTTTTTTCTTCTGCAAATTGTAATATCATTTTTCTAATTCTTCTGAGATAAATTTTTATGTATATAGACATTACGATATATGCGATAAACAATGCCGCCGGTAGCAAAACGGAATACTTACTCATGGTTATCATTCCCATTGATTCTTGATTAAGATAATTTCCGAATGCAAACGGGAAATAGGCCACTACCATTGCCATCGGATAAACAATTATCTCAAAAACAATTCCCAAAACATAATCTTTTTTACCTTCTAAACGTTTTTTTAATTTTTCATCTATACGGACAGCATATAAGGTGTTTCTTACTTTTTGTTCCATTTTTGAATTGCCGTTCACATAAATAAGAACTGAAACTATACTCCCAATAATAGGTACAAAAATTGTTATTCCAACATAAAAAAATCTATGTATTTCCTTAATATTAAAAAAGCCGTATGTCGAATCCATAATATTATCTATAAACTCAATATTAGTTTTTGCGTTGATAAACGTTTCGAGAATACTTCCGTAAAATGTTTCTCCAACATCTTTACTCTTTTCAAAAAAACCATATTCGGAAATAAACTTTAATATACTCACGTCTTCAATACCGAGAACGTCAAAGAACGGGAGTAATGTAGATAATAACGCAGCACACATCAACATGTCTGCAAGAAACCTAAGTAAATTAAAGGCCTTCTGATTTTTTACTAATGCGTCCATATGTGTATCCTGTTTTTCGTTATCCTTTGATATGCTTGTTTTTTCTACTATCATTTGTTGCGGCACGTTTTTTTCGACTTCTTCGCTCGACATCGACTCTGTCTCTTCATCTCCGCTTGCAAGCTCTTTTTCCCTTAAAGATAAAATTTGCTCTATGTACGCATCCTTTTTTTTACGTATGTATATAAACAAAGACAGACCTAAAACAAACGAAAATATCGCTACCGCAAAAAAAATAAAATTGAATTCGTGCAATCTAATATAAATAACAATCAAAGTTAAAATTGCCATTAGCGATATGGAAATAGGAAAACTGATTACATTTATCATTATGCGCAAGTATTTCTTTACAGTTGGATCACAATTTGCCCAAACTAAGTCTTCTTCCGAATATTTTTTCATTACATCACTCCTTTTAATGTTTAGCACCAAGGGGCTATTTTAGTTTATTATACTCCCTTGGTGCTATTATGTCAATAGCTTAAACGGAAAAAGGTGCAAAAATGAACATAATGGTATCGGAAAGAATCAAAGACTTGATGGCGGAAGAGCGTTTAACTCAAGTAGCGCTCGCAAATAAGATAGGAGTTAAGCAAAACACCATAAGCGCCTGGCTTTTGGGCAAAAAGGAGCCGAGCATCAGATCTTTATGGTTACTTGCCGATTATTTTAATACCGACATAGATTATTTGGTCGGAAGAAAAGACTTTTAGAAAAACTCTGAGTTTTTTGACAAAAAATACCCCCTCCGTCGGAATTGCTCCCGACGGAGGGGGTATTTTTGTCAATGGTTTTTATTGCCGAAAAAGAATTATATTTGTTCGACGGTGAGTTCGTTTAAGATTTCAAGATACTTATCTTTGGTAAACAAATTAGTGCCCGCGGTGGTTACCGAAGCCGTACCTGCGGCGACGGCGCGTTTCAAGGTGTCGGGCATATCGGCGCCCTCCTCTATTGCAAGACAGGCTGCGGCGAGCATACTGTCCCCCGCGCCAACGGTAGAATTGACGGCAACGTTTACGCTCTTCGAGTAAAAGGTCCTTTGCCCGTCGGTAAACACGGCGCCCGACTTACCCATGGATATGAGCGCGCGCTTTGCGCCCAAGTCTATAAGTTGCAGGGCGTAACTTACGACGTCCTCGATGGAAGTTACTCTAACGTTGAAAAACCTTTCGACTTCGTGAACGTTTGGTTTGACCATATACACGCCCGCCGAAACGCAACGCCTTAGTTGCTCCCCGTCGCAATCGACGACCACCTTTTTACCTTCAGGCACGCACTTTATAAGACGCGCGTAGTAGTCGGGAGCAATGCCGCTCGGCAGCGAACCGGAAATTACGACCATATCGCAGTTTTCCGATAGTTTTTTTACCTTTTCGATAAGTTTTTCCTGTCCTTGTTCGGAAACGGTGTCGCCGCGGTCGTTTATCTCGGTCATCATCGATTTGCCGTCGATGATTTTATAATTGACGCGCACGCTGCCTTTCTCCCACACGAAGTCGTAAGGGATACCTTCTCCGCCCAAAAATCTTTCAAACCTGCGCCCGCCCGTTTCAAACATGAAGCCGCTCGCGACGCACTCTCCGCCCAGTCTTTTTATACCTACGGCGGTATTGAGCGCCTTGCCTGCGGTATTTTCGATTTTGCCGTCAAGTCTATTGAGCCTGCCGACCTTAAAATCTTCTATTTCTATCGTGCAATCTATGCACGGATTTGGGCAAACGGTCAATATCATTATCTTATTACTCTGCTTTTGCGGCTTTGGCGTCTGCGATTATCTTTTCCTGCGCCTGCGGCGGAACTTCTTCGTAACGAGCGAACTCCGAAGTAAACCTACCTCTACCCTGCGTCATGGAACGAAGGTCGATGGCGTACTTGGTAAGTTCTGCTTGCGGCGCTTCGGCTTCGACTATGGACTTGCCGTCCCTTTGGTCGGTACCGAGTATCCTACCCCTGCGCTTATTCATATCGCCCATAATGTCGCCCATATAGGAGTCGGGAACGACTATTTCCAAATGCATTATGGGTTCCAGAATACACGGCGAAGCCTTTGCAACGCCCTCGGCGTAAGCAAGTTTAGCGGCGGTAACGAAGGCTATTTCCTTGGAGTCGACGGGGTGATACTTACCGTCGAAAAGCGTACACTTTAAGTTGACCATGGGGTATCCTGCGAGAACGCCTTCCTTGATAGCCTCTCTCAAGCCCTTGTCGACCGCGGGGATAAACTGTTTGGGAACGGCTCCGCCGACTACTTCGTCGACGAACTGGTAGACGCCGTCTTCCGCGCCCGGCTCGAACCTTACCCAGCAATCGCCGAACTGACCTGCGCCGCCCGACTGCTTTTTGTGCTTGCCTTCGGCTTCGGCTCTTTTCCTGACGGTCTCTCTATACGCTATTTTAGGTTCTTTCAAAACGGCTTCGCAGCCGAATTTCGATTTGAGTTTTTTGCAGATAATAGCAAGTTGCGTGTCGCCAAGCCCCGACAAAAGCATTTCGTTGGTCTCGGCGTTCTTGCTGACGGTGAAGGAAATATCTTCGTCCTTCAATTTGTTCAAGCCGCCGAACACCTTGTCTTCTTCGCCCTTCTTGGCGGCGAAAACCGCCATGGAATACACGGGCGCGGGAACGGCAAACGGAGCAAACACGAGCGCGTCCGACTCGGCGAGCGTATCGCCCGTAGCCGTATCGGCAAGTTTTGCAACGGCGCCCATGTCGCCTGCGGTGACCGTGGTGGTCGTATCCTGCTTTTTACCTTTGACAAAGTAAAGCGAACTTATCTTTTCGTCAATGCCCTTGCCGACGTTTTTGAGCGTCATGCCGCTCGTTATCGCGCCTCTTATGACTTTGAATATGTTGAGTCTGCCGACGAACGGGTCGACTATGGTCTTGAATATGCGGATTATCGTTCCGCCGTCTTCCGTGCAAGCGACGGTCTGCTCTTCTTCGCCCTTCAACATAACGGCGGGTTTGGCTTCGTCAGGCGACGGGAAGAGCGCGATTATCTTATTCATAAGATTGAATACGCCCCTGTTGATTGCGCCCGAACCGCCGAAAACGGGAACGGTCGAACACGCCTTTACGCCCACTTTCACGCCGTATTCTATCTCTTCGGAAGTTAAAGGCTGTTCCTCGAAAAACTTTTCCATTAAAGCGTCGTCCGCGCCGGCGGCAACTTCGGTAAGTTCCGCAAGAGTGGACTGATAGTCGCCTTCAAGTTCCGCGGGCATGGAAGGCTGTTCAACGCCCTTATCGTCGAAGAACTTGCCGGTAGAAACGTCCACCCAGCCCGAGAAACGGTCGTTTTTCAGATAGGGGACTATCATGGGTGCGATGGCTTGCGGATATTTTTCCCTTATCGCTTCGACGGTATCTTTGAATCTGATGTTTTCCTTATCGAGCCCGCTGATGAATATCATCGTGGGGATCTTTCTTGTTAAGCAGTATTCGAGGCACAGTTCGGTGCCTACGCTCATTCCGCCCGACGCGCTCGTGACGATTATCGCCCCGTCGGCAACGGAAAGCGCTTCGATCATCTCGCCTTCAAAGTCGAAAAAGCCGGGAACGTCGATTATATTGAATTTATATCCGTTATAATTGCCGTAAGCGCACGCAAGCGATATGGACGTTTTGCGAGCGATCTCTTCGGGATCGAAGTCGCATACGGTGTTGCCGTCGTCGACCTTGCCTTGACGGTCGGTTGCTTTCATGTTATAGAGAATGGCTTCGGCGAGAGTGGTTTTGCCTTCGCCTGCGTGCCCTATAAGCGCGATGTTTCTGATCATCTTGATGTTTGCCATAATTTTATTCCACCTTAAATATTATATATTTTTCAATCGTTCGGCGCGTTCATTGCCGCCGCGCCTTATCGCATCATTATCATTATAATGTATAATTCGTCGTTTTTCAAGGGGGTTTTGAAAAATTTATGGCGTAGTTTTTGAATTTTTTTTGACCTTTTACCGCGTTTTTACGTTTTCCGAGCGATACGCTCGCTTTGGTCTACGTTTTTAGACGTTTTTAGCCCGCCTTCCGCCGTTTTTGCCTTTATGGACCTTTGCGCCTCGCCGCCGCAAAAAAAACGAAGGTCGATAATTTCAAACCTTCGCTTTTATCGGATATTATGTTTTATTCGGCGCCGACCGATTTTGCGACTTCCTCGATGTTTTCAATAATAAAAAGTTGAGCCTTTTCGTCCAGCCGCAGTTGCTTTTTTATCTCTCCGCTCTTTTTGTCCACGCTTTCCACTTCGATTATGCCGAGTTTTTCGGCTGTTTCGGACGGTCTGAATACCGTTTTACTGACCACCGTTTGCTCTTTTGCCTTACGAAGCATTCCGCGCGCGACCAGCCAGTCTTTGAGCATAGTGGACGTAAACCGCTCCATACTGTTGCCGTCCACCACCGAGTTGACGTTCTTAACAAACGCGGTCAAAGTTATAGGCTCTTTGGAAAGCGATATGTTTTCACATTGTTCGGGGGTGACGAAAAACTTTTGTTTTTCCTGCATATTCGCTTTGGTTTTGTCGAGTTCGGCTTGCAAACGCTCGGCAGTTTCGGATAAAGTAAGGTATTCACCTAAGGTTTGGTCGATAAACGTAAAGCAGTTTTTGAGTTTATCGTCCACCATCCCTTGCGGAAGCGGCTCGCCGGTTACGGGATGCACGCCTTCTAAAAGGGTTTTCAAGTAAATTCTCGCTCGTTCTATCAACGTTGATTTTTCCATACGGTTTCACCTGTTCGCCAAGTAATATAACGGTAAGACCATTTTATCAAATATCGGCGAGTAAATCAACAGATTGAGGATTTTTCTTTTTTATTTTGCTCTCCGTCGGAATAGATACTCGGGTACTTTGGCTATTGCCGACGCGTCTATAGCCGCATATTCGGCAAAAGCGCCGATTTTTGCGAGCGGCATTCTTCCGTATACGCGCTCGCCTACGGAATATCCCTTAACTTCTGAACCGAGTTTTTCTATCGTACCGACAAACTCGTTTCCCATAACGAGAGGAAATTTATACGGCACTATCATCTTTACTTCGCCTTTGACGATCATATTGTCAAGCGGATTTACTCCTGCCGCGCGTATCTTGACGAGTACTTGGTTTTCATTTATCCGAGGCGTGGGAAGCTCTCTTATTTCAAGTTGTTTGCCTTTTTTGTTATAACCTGTCAATACTGCCGCTTTCATTTTTTATTCCTTTTCTATTTCCTTTTTCATTTTATCGATAACGTTTGCAAGCGTATAGGTTTTCATGGCGTCCGACACCGCTTTTTCCACTTCATAAAAGGTCGACGTCAGCACCGAAGTTATATGTTTCCCTACGACGCACCCGTCGTTCGGGTTAGCGTGTACATCGAACAAATTGAACTTATCCCTCTCTTGCACCGCGCAGTAGATAGCGTAAAGCGTCAAATCGTTCGGCGCGATCGCCAGCGAAAACCCGCCGACTCCCTGCCGACTGCTTATTATGCCGCCCTTTTTCAACGATGCCGTTAGTTTTCGGATATAACTTGCGTTAGTTCCTACGCTGACGGCGATCTGCTCGGACGTCATCGGCGTTTCCGATTCCGAGATCAAAATCAAAGTATGTATTGCGGATGAAAACCTTGTATCCATCACTTTGTCCTCTCAAAGGTCGTGATATAACGCATACCGTTCGGCGTAACGACGTCGGGAGCATTAAAAACGAATGTGCCTTCAATACCCGTTTCTTGTCTTACCAAATCAAAATGCGCGACGGCGATCCCGACGTCCAACTTCTGAACGTCCCCAAGCGGACTATCCTTCATCGATTTCGCTTCGTAAAAATGCACCTTGTCTTTGCCTAAAACAATTCTCCACGGCTGACCGTTTGCCGCCGACGGCGCAAGTCTTACGGCGTTAAACGCCTCGGCAAAATCACCTTCTTCATTTTCGGTCAGAGCGGTTTCAAAATTTTTGTTGAAAAACAACTCGTCGGTTCTTTTTCGTCTATCGGCGTGAAGCGCCTTGCGCATAAGCGCTTCTCTTATTGACATTTTACTCGAAGGATACCCTATCGGCGACGCCAATGGCATAACTTCGTCTTGCGTAAGCGCCATAGCTTTCTCAAACGCCGCTCGGTTAAGCGACGCGGCGAGCATAACCGTTCCTATCCCCAAAGACAGGGCGTATAGACAGGCTTTTTCAAAACTGTACCCGAAAGCAACTTCAAAGCCATCAACTCTTTTGACCTTCGCGGCAAGATATTGCTTTGCTCCGACGATAACGGGACTGGTCAAACCGTTTTCTTTTGCGTCGAACAACTTGAATTCAATGGGTACGCCGAAAGGATTTTCAACGTTCCTAACGTATTCCGTCAGTTTCTTCATATGTTCTTCGCTTAAAGGCTTTTCTTCAAAAGTTCTTATGCTTCGCCTGCTTTTTATCAAATCGTATATCGTCATATTACCCCCATCAATATTTGTACTTGTATTTGATACAAATACATTATATTGCGGCAAAAAACTTTTGTCAACCGCAAATTACAAATAAAAGTAAAATATTTTTTAATCGTTCCGACTTTTTTTGGTGAGCGGCGGTCTTTATCGCCCTGCCGGTTCGATAGGCGGAATTTTATTACACTTTTATAACGACCTTCCCGTCCACCTTATGTTCGTCAATGTCAATAAGCGCGCGGCGAATATCTTTGAACCGATATATTTTGCCGACGGACGGTTGTAATCGGTTCTTGTTGAAAAACGAAAACATTTCGTCGATGATTTCTTGCGTAGGGAAGTTTGAGAAAAACCCGGTAAGATAACAGCCGTTGGGTATCTCTTTGATAGGATCGAAGCCGTCGAGCGTATAGACGCCGCCGAGAAGCCCCGTCTGACAAACTATCCCGCCTTTATATAAACACCTCGCAGAATCCCGTAGCGTTTTAGGGCCTACGAGTTCCAGTATCTCATTCGCCCTCAGTTGACCTTCGAGTGTTCCATCGTCCAAAACGACTTGGTCGCACCCATTCAAAAGGCTCAGTTTTTCCCTTTTATGCGTTGTTCCGATCACTTTCGCGCCGAGCGCTTTGGCTATATCGATTGCAGCGTAACCGAGCGCGCAAGTTGCGCCGCGCACGAGCAGCGTATCGTCTTTGGTAAGGCGCAAGCACTCAAACAAAGACCCCCACGCCGTAAAATAGGTTTCGGGGATAGCACCGAGAAGTTCAAACGGAAGTTCCGATCGGACCGTAAAAACGTTTTTTCGAGGTATAAGGACGTATTCGGCGTAACTGCCGTTGAAACTCCTACCCATGCCGCCCATCAAAGCGATGACTTTATCTCCCCTTTTCAGATGGGTGTCGCTCGGGTTCTCTATAACGCCGACGCACTCGATACCGGGAATGATCGGCTTTTTGATATAATCTTTTTCGATCTCGAAAGTGCGGAGCAGTTTTTCACTGTGGTTGATGCCGAACGCCTTCACCTTGACGAGCACCCAACCCGAACGAACCACGGGAATGGACGTTTCGACTATCTCTATTTCTTCTGAATTTGTAGGCTTGTTTATAAGAACGGCTTTCATAAAAAGGTATCGCTCCTTCTGTGAATGATTTTCTTTCTGTCTTTTTGTACGCCCCTTGCGTATTTGATTTCGGGATAGCCAAACCCGACGATAAGCGGAATACAATGGTCTTTCGGGATACCCGTCATAGCCCTTGCTTCGGGCGAAAGTTCGTTGAGCACCTCCGCCGCGTAGGACATAACGATCGCGCCGAGCCCGAAAGCGTTGGCGATTATCTCAAAATACGAATCGGCGATCACACACTCGTTTTTGGCGTCTTCCGCCCATTTCCCGCTTGCTCTTTTGTGCGCGATAAACAGGTGCGGAGCGCCGTTGAAAAGCATATCGCCCTTGCGGATAGTGCTTTCCGACGCTTTCATTCTCGAATAGTAAAAATCGGAAAACGAACTCGTATATATCCCTCGCTTGGCAAGTTCGTCCATTTTCTTATAGGCTACGTCTCTTATTTGGTCTACGACCTTAGTTTTATCTATGACGGTGTACTCCACGCTCATAGAGTTTCCGCCCGTAGGTACGCTCTCCATACACGACATTATTCTGTCAAGTATAGTCGGATCGACGTCTTTATGTAAAAATCTACGGCAACTTCTACGGTATTTTATCAGTTTTTCAATTTCTTCCGCTACGTCGGCGTCGGGAGCAGGCGTGGATTTTTCGGGGTTTTTCCCGAAGATGGAGATCGCGCCAGTTGGGCATACCGCAAGGCAATGTTCGCATCGCCAACAACCGCGCCAGCCGAAACGCTCGAACGGTTTTATATACGGGTAGCCGTTTTGGTCGTACGATATAACTTGTCCGCTGCAAACGTTCCGGCACCTTCCGCAGCGAATACATTTGTTTTTGTCGACTTTGAAATTACACTTGATCGATATATCTTCCATTATTTGACCCCGTACCAACATTGGGGATCGGGCGCGTACATATTGCCGCCGCTATACCCGAAAGCAACTGCGGGACACCCCCTACAAAAGCGCAAAAGCGGACATTTTGAACACTTTTCAAATTTTTCGTATACGCGATATCGATCCATCTTTTCGCCTGTAAAAAGATCGTACAAATCATCTGTCAGGGCGTTGCCGACATTTGATTGCATTCGCCTGCAGGCGTAACACGCCCCGTCAGATAGTATGGTAAAATGCGCGTTCCCGCAGTTACAACCGCCGTAAACTATTTCGTCATCGGGATAACTATCGGGATCGAACCTACCGTTTTCATAGTCGAAAAGTGTCCACAGATGTTCCTTTTTTGAAAAATAAGTATTCCCGCCCTCGTACTTTTTGAATTGCTTATCGCAAGCAGCGAGCATTTCACGATATTCCTGCGGCGAACAGCAGACCTCCCTATCTTTGACCGAAGGGCAATATCTTGCAAACGCAAAAATATCCGCGTTGGCTTTGACGACTTCGTCGATAAGCAACGGTATCTCCTTTACGTTCCACTTGCTGACCGTCGCCATTATCGCTACCTGCAAGCCCGCCGATTGCAAAACGGGTATTTTTTCCATCGTCGCGTCGTAAGAACCTGCTTGCCTTATTCTGTCGTGCGTATCTTTCAGCCCGTCCAAAGACAACTGATATTTCACCACCCCGAGCACCGCCATTTTGCCTGCGGTTTCAGCCGTGACGTGAAACGGATTGCCGAGAATAGCCGTGCGGAACCCTTTTGTATGTATTTTTTCAAGTAGGTTCCAAAACTGCGGGTGTAAGACGGGGTCGCCGCCGGTAAGATAGATATAAGGCGTCCGATTGCTCTTTTCGGCAAACGTTTCGATATTCGATAATATCCTATCCATTTGGCTTTCGGACGTCGATTTGAATTTTGCGTGGCTTCCTAAGGCGTAGATATAGCAGTGCTTACACCTTTGGTCGCACTCTTCGGTTATATGCCATTGAAATGAAAAATAACTCATTGCAAAAGTAAGGACACACCGCTACCGGTGTGCCCGACTCCTTATAGTTTACTCTTTGTCGGCGGTGCCGCAGGCGCTTCCGCAAGCACTCGGCGCTTCCTTTTTGTCTTCACTGCCGCAAGCGCTTCCGCAGGCAGAAGGAGTTTTCTTATCCTCCGAACCGCAGGCGCTTCCGCAAGCGGCGTTCGCTTGCGATACACCGAATAAATTCTTCAAAGCCATAGTGAATACCTCCTATAAAACTTGATTTGATTATACCACCGTTTTTCAAAAAACGTTCCGACAAATATGGACATTGTGTCGGATTTTTGATATAATCATTTTATCAAAAAGCGCAAGCGGAGTAAATATGACCATATATAAAAACGCAAGATTAAAGAAAAAGCAGAAGATAATCGACGCCTTTTGGTCGCTTTACAAAAAAAATAATTATGAAAACGTAATGGACGTCAAGGAAATAATATCGCTTGCGGGTATCAATCGTTCGACTTTTTATTACTACTATCGCGGAACGCACGAAGTGCTTGACGAGATCATCGCAACGCTGAAAAGCGCATTCGTTTCGGTGTTTTCGTCACCGCTCAGAATAAACGGAGACTTCAAAGCGTTTTATAAGCAACTGGGAGATCTGTTCCACGATTATAAAGAATACCTCGTTCCGCTCGTGTGTGAATCTCGTCACCCGGAATTTGCAAAATGGTATCGGGACAACCAAAGGGAAAATTTTAAGGAAGACATAGGTCTTGCGCGCTATCGCACGGATAATCGTAAAAATCAAATCATCAATGTCGCGCTGTCGGGAATTATAGAAGAGCAAGTGCAAACGTTCGGCTACGGCGAATTATCCATCGAAGATTCTTTCTTGTTTGAATTCGGTCTGTTAAACAGCGGGTTATTAGACACTTTGAAGAACAATTTTAATATCTTTGCGATAAATAATAACAAATAAAGATTATCTTTAACGCAAAAAAGTCGACGTTTTCCGTCGACTTTTTTGCGTATTATCAACGCCGTTGCCTTTGCTCAAGACGAATTATGATAAGCTGCACCGATACGGGTTCGACGCCGCGTCGGGCAAGCAGCGTCTATCGTGTTTCGAGCGGGTCAAACGGTAAATTTCGTTATACAAAAAATGCGTGCTTTACGAAAAAGCACGCAAATTTTATAAATGAAGTCGTTTGGAATTATAAATTCCTCTTTCCCGTTTTAAGGACGGAAGTTGAAAGCCTCTGTGAGAAGATCTTCAACGTCTTGCTCGCCGTAACTATCGTCCGGAATAACGCTGTACCACGCGTAATGCGATTTCGGGAACGCCGAACGAACTATCTTGTGACCTTCCGAGCGAACCTTATCGGCGTAAGCCTCGGGCAAACGGAGCAACAAAGCGACCGTTCCGTCGACTTCGTAGACGTACGCGAAACAACTCTTGCCGTCTTCCGTGATCGAATAATGCGTATCCGCAAGGGGCAAGCCGGTACTCGTCATATTGCCGCGAAGATTTATCTCCACCGACTCGCCGAATCGTTCTCTCAAAAAGTCGGCTATGCCCTTCTTCGTGCGAGCGACCTGAACTTCAGCCGCCTTTGCCAAGGCGAGCGTTTCTTTGAGCGAGACCTTAGGCTCGAAAGTATCCTCCGCCTCTTGGGTGTCGGGCATAGTTGCGGCGGCTTCGTCTTCGTGACCGTCATCTGCAACTTGCTCTTCGGGGATATTCTCTTCCGAATTTTCGGAAGGCGTTTCTTGCAAAGTGTCCGTCGAAACATCCTCCACGAAAACGGTATAATCTCCGCTTGCGCCGACGACCTTTCTCGTGGTAATGCAAGTAAGAGTCTTTTCAAGGTCGGTCATACAGCCTTCCTCGTTGAGATAGTTGACAGATCTCAATATGGTCTTGCCGCTGCCGTCGATAAGAGCGTAGTAATAAATACCCGTCTTTGTGACGTTCAAAATAAATTTCGGCGCGGGAAGTTGCTCTTTTTGATGAATGAGGTTTTCGGCTTTTGCGCCGTTACCGAGCGTTTGAAGGGTGCGAATTGCCGCCATCGCCGCTTGCTCGTCATCAAAAACGCCTATCTCGCGGGAAAGCGCGTCGCCTTCTTCATAGAAGAGCGCGAACGTGAATTTTCCGCGTTTGTTTGCGGTAAGGCGATAGAACCCTACGTTCTCACCCGCAACGGGCGCCGCGAATACCGCGGACTTTTTGCTTACCGCTTTGTTTTCGGCAGCCTTTTTCTTTTTGTCCTTTGCGATAAGGAAGAGTATCATTAGACAAAGCGCCAAAATCAAGATGGATCCGCCTACGACGATGCACGCTATCGCGGCGTCGGGAATTTTGTTGGGTTCGTCGATGACTCCGCCCGCAGCCAACTTATCGATGAATGCGAACTCGGACAGTCTGTCCACGCGCACGGTGGCGGTGGCGCCGTCCTCGGAGACGGTGTACGAAACTTCTTTAATATCCCTTTCCGAGTGAACGTGCAACATTCTGAACGGCTTGCCGCGCAAACTTTCGGGAATGTTCATGGTGATGACGACGACCGTACCCGGCTTTATGTCGGAAGGTTGGATTTCCTCTCTTATTTCAATGCCGTTCTCTATCGTGGTGCGGATAAGTTTTACTCCGTAAACGATAACTATCTTATCGTCGGTTTGAAGCACGCGATCCAAAGTAACGTCACGGATCTCGGTAACCTGTTCGGTCACTTCGGTTTTGAGTTCCACTTCGACCGAAACGCCCGTTTGCGGTTCGGTGTCTTCCAGAGCAACGGTAACGTTGCGCTTGGGCTCTTGAGAAGGCTCGCCTTCGCCGCCAGGAGTGTCGCCGCCTTGGGGGGTAAGATCCCAGTTGTCGATGGCGGGATCGTCTTCTTTTGTTATCTCTTGCTCGCGTTCGATGGGAGGAACTACGCCCTGATCGTGCTCGGGCTGATCGGATTGACCGGGAATATCTTCGCCGCCCGGAGCGTCGCCGCCCTGTCCGCTCGGATTAAGGTCGGACTCCGACGCAACGAAAGCAAAGTCGGACAATCTGCTAACTCCGCCGATGCGGATATGCTTGCCGTCCTCG
>JAFVDA010000115.1 GCA_017478765.1 Clostridia bacterium | reverse complement strand
CACCGAATACGATGTCGATACGGCAGTTAGCCTATTGAAGTCCGCAAAAGGAGTAAAGGTATTCGACGGTAACGACTACCCCACCGTATACGACGCCGACGGGAGCGACCAAGTTATGATAGGCAGGATACGAAGAGACTATTCCGCGCCCAACGCGTTGACGTTTTGGTGCGTTGCGGATAATTTACGAGTAGGCGCGGCTACAAACGCCGTCGAGATACTTAAACTGGTTTTGTCGCTTAAACCCAAAAAATTAAAAGAATAAAAAAACGAATAGTTCATAAGATAAAACATAGGAAGAATATAGAGAGGATAGAATATGATAAACGTCTTGATTTGCGGGATTTTTTCAAAAACGGGCATGATGCTCTACAAAATGCTCAGAGACAACGCCGGCATAAACGTTGTTTGCGGCGTAGACAGTCTTGACACGCTCGACGCCGACTGCGACGTCCCGGTGTACAAGTCCTTCGACGAAGTTAAAGAAGTCGTCGAGGCGGTAATGGACTTTTCGTCCCCCGATAGGATAGAAGAAGTTCTTTCTTTCGTTACTGAAAACAAGTGCGTGCTTATCGAAGGGACCGTCGGGTACACTAAGACTCAAAAGGAACTCATTCGCTCTTACGGCGACAAGGCTCCGATCTTTATGTCCAACAACCTTTCGCTCGGCGTAAACCTTACGTTCAGACTGTGCGCGCAAGCGGCTCAAACGCTCGGCAATTACGACGTTGAGATAGTCGAAACCTACTATAGGGACAAGGTAAACGCCCCCGGCGCAACCACTTTGACGCTCGCGCAATACATCAACGAAGCGCTCGGCGGCGACAGAAAGATAGTTGTAGGAAGAACGTCAAAAAGAAAGGGCAACGAGATTTGCATCCACTCGGTAAGGGGCGGCAACGTCGTCGGCGATCAGGAAATAATGTTCATCGGCGAAAAGGAAGTTCTGAGCATAAAGCACCAAACTCTCAACTCAAACGTTTACTGCGAAGGCGCTATCGAGATAATAAACTTTATGAAAGATAAACCCAACGGATTTTACGATCTGAAAGATTATTACGGATTCTGAAATACAAAACGGACAAACGGCTGTCTTTGACAAAAGTCAAAGACAGCCGTTTTTTTGTATCGCTTTAACAGAGTAAAAAACGCGAATAACGAAGTTATTGACGGACTTTTACGGTTTTTTGCCTATTAGATAGCCAAGTTAAAAGACACACCGAAAAAGCGAAAACAGTCATTATCAATGAAGTGAAAACGGTTATAGTAACGTCGGCGGCGGCAAGCCCGTACCAGTTATACTCAAAAGGTATAACGCCGTTTTCTTCGTGAGAAAACGCGACTATCATATACACCACGCCGTACACGACAAAATGGATCATGCCGAAAAATATATCGGCAAAATTTATCCTGTCGCTTCTTTCAAAAAAGACGAAGGATATAAACGTGGTAAGCGGCGCAAGCAAATGGAAAAACAAATTGCTGTTCAAAAACATCTTGTCGAAGCCGTAAAGGGGCGCAAGATAGACTACTACCGTGAGCATGGTTATCATTACGCCTATGACGGAGACAAATTTTACAACGTACAGCCATTTGGGAAGTTTTGCGATCTTCCCTTTAAGATATAATATTTGCGCTACAGCCATAACTATCGCGACCGCCGCCGCGAACAGATTGGATTGTACGGTAAAATATATGAGCAAACGATTGCCGATATTTTCCGCGTTGTCCTCGATAAACTTCAAATTATACTTGCCCATGATATACGCAACTATGACCATCGCAACGATAAGCAAATTCAAAGTCAGCGAGATAATACTTTTCTTTTTCAAAAAAACACCCTTCTTTTTGTAAAAATCATTTATATAATATCAAACTTTGCCAAAAAAAGCAAGATTTTAACAAAAACAAAAAGTCTGAAAATTATGAAGTTAATTTCGCGTTATTTAATGTTGTTTTAATAATAAGTTTTTATAATCAAATAAAAAAAGGAAATTCTTTTGAATGAAAGGTTTAGCGAAAAATCTTACCGCTATGCTATTGATAGTTTGTCTCTCGTTTGCCGTAGCGTGCGATATGAGTACTTCTTCGGAAAAAGCCGACAACAGCACGACCGTTTCTTCACAAAGCGGCTATAACTCGTCTGATGACGGCGATTCGGAGACGGAAGCATCTTCAAACGATTCAGGCGCTTCTTCAAGCGCAAGCCATTCGGAGACCGGCGACCTGTCTGACAGTCACGACAGCAGTGACGAGCAGTCGGATTCGAGTAGTACCGAAACACAAACTTCGCAGTCGACGACTGACGACAGCCAAAGTTCTTCTTCGACCGACGACTATACGCCCGTAGACCCGTTGACCGAATACGATTTCACGATACCCTACTCGAAGGGCACCGAAAACGCTTACGAGATAACCTATTCGGAAGAGAAAAACGAATATGTGGTCACGTTTACTGCCGTTACCGAAAAGACGGTCTACTCTATGAGCGGAACGCTTAACGGAAACGTCGTCGTGGACGTCGGTGACGATTATAAATTTGAGTTGGAAGTATGCGGTCTGACCGTAACGAGCGCTTATAACGCCCCCATCGTCGCCCTTTCGGCGGACGAATTCACTCTGACGGCTAAAAAAGACACTGAAAACTTCGTCTACGATAGGCGCATAGACCTATCCGAAGACGAATCGGCTTACGGTTCGGCAATTTATTCCGTTGTCGATATGACTTTGGGCGGAAAGGGAAGCCTGACCGTCAATTCCACCAATAACAACGGCGTTCACACCAAGGACGATCTGGAAGTCAAAAACCTGACGCTTTCCGTTAACTGCGTCGATAACGCATTAAAAGGTAACGACAGCGTAACCGTAACGAGCGGAAATTTAACGCTCATCGCCCGCCAAGGCGACGGAATCAAGACGAGCAACAGTTCCATAAAATACAACGACGACGGCTCTGTTAAAAAGTATAAAGGTATAATAGAGATAGACGGTGGAACGCTCAATATCTATTCGGCTTGCGACGGCATTGACGCCGCTTACGACGTTATCATAACCCAAGCGTTGGAAACTACGCCCACCGTCGTCAATATTTACACGGACAAGTACTCGGAATATTCCGAAGAAGTAACTGCCGTTTCGAGCGGAGAATATTATTTAAGATCCAACACGAGCAGTTACAATTATTCGGTTTACTACTACTCTTCGAGCGATGCGAGCGTCTACACCTGGGCTAACGCAACGTACTACACCTACGCAAAAAGCAGTGGATCGGGCGGCAGACCCGGCAGTTCCTCGTCATATTATTACTATTATAAGGTCGACAAGCCCTCGACTTCGACTTACAACAAGATGATCGTTTACGCTTACTCGTCAAGTCAAAAGGTCGGACAAGCGACTTCTTACTACGCTAAGAGTTCTGCCGTATCTCAAAACGATAGCTACGATACTCTGCCGTTTACGGTTTCGTCCTCCGGTATTTCTTTGAGCGGTTGGACAAATTACACGACTACTACGCCTGGCGGAACAGGCGGTCCCGGCGGTATGCAGGACGGCAATACCGACAAAGGCGATTATTCGACAAAAGGCGTTAAAGCCGATAACCAGATAACAATTTCCGGCGGAACAGTCAATATAAAATCATACGACGACGCCATTCACGCAAACAATGACGTAACTTTGGAAAGCGGTTTGTCGCCCCTCGGTAACGTAACGATTTCGGGCGGAAGTATTACCGCTTACTCTAACGACGACGGATTGCACGCCGACGGAACGCTTTCGATAACCGACGGAACGATAAAAGTAACTAACAGTTACGAAGGTCTGGAAGGAACTTACATCCGGATAAGCGGCGGTGAGATATCCGTTAAGTCAAGCGACGACGGTGTAAACGGCACGACAACGAGCGGAACGGCGCTGGATATTTCGGGCGGGTACCTGTACGTTTATGCCGGTGGCGACGGGCTTGATTGCAACAGTCAAACGCAAAAAACGGGCATGATAATTTCAGGCGGTATGACCATAGTAGTTTCCACTTCCGGCGGCAACTCTTCGCTCGACACCGATAAAGGTTACACCGTAAGCGGCGGCTTCGTGCTTGCCGTTTGCCCGCAAGGAATGACGTCTGAAGTGCAAAACTTCACGCTCGGCTCGGGTTGTTATTCAACCACAAAAACCGGTTCGTTCAGCGCTTCAAGCTATCTCGTTGTAGACGGCGTCGTTGCTTTGAAGATGCCGACCAACATTTTTAACGGCTTTGCTATCTATCTCGGTGAGACAAATTCAAGCATAACGACGACTTCGAGTTCAACTTACTCGTTTGACGATAACGGAGTTTATCGAATGGCGTAAAGTATCAATTTACTCACACAACTCTCCTTCATAATTTTATGGTTGCGGGTCCGCTCCGAGTTTTCGGGGTGGGCTCGCAATCTTTTTTTACATAAAAAAACGACGAAGGATAAAAGATTTTTCCATTATCCGTTCGTCGTAATTTGTTTGATATTAAGTTGGTTACATATTAAGACTTGCCGCGCCGATAACACCCGCTTCGTCAAGCGTGGCGGTCAAAATCTTAACTTCCGGTCCGAGTTCGCCCGCATATATCCATTGTTTCAAAAGCCTATCTACCTTTTCGGTCAGGAACTTGCCCTGTTTGGCGATCCCGCCGCCGAGCAAAATGGCTTGCGGACGTAGAATATTAGCGACGTTAAGTATGCCTATGGTAAGATTTTCAACGTACTCGTCAACCACCTTTTTTGCCGTTTCGTCCGTATTATAATAGTCGAAAGGCGTTTTGCCGCAAACGTTATCAACGCTCTTTATCTCCCACATTTTACTCGTTCTGTTTTCGAGCATGGCTTTTTTGGTCTCTCTGATCAAAGCCGTGGCGGAAGCGTAAGTTTCATAGCATCCGCACCTTCCGCAAGCGCATTGATTTCCGCCCGCGCGAATTATCATGTGACCTACTTCGCCGCCCGCCGAGCAGTTGCCTTCAAACAGCTTGCCGTTCAGAATTATCGCCGAACCTACGCCCGTTCCGAGCGTCAAAAATACGCTGGAATCGTATTTTGCGCCCGAGCCGAATTTGGCTTCGCCAAGTCCTGCGGCGTTGGCGTCGTTGGCAAGAACGACGGGGCAAGCGTACTTTTCTTTGAGCGCGTCCGCCACTTCCACGTTTTTCCAGCCGAGGTTAGGCGCTATGACGACGTTTTCTCTCTTCGAGTCAACCAGTCCCGGGATACCGATGCCTATGCCCATAAGTTTACCCTTCAAACCTTTGACGAGCGTTTCGATCATCTTGTCAAGATCGGACAAAATGACTGCGCTCCCGTCCTGAACGCGGGTAGGCACCCTTTCAAACTTCAAAATTTCACCGCGGTCGGAAACCAAACCGCCTTTGATAAACGTTCCGCCGAGATCTATACCGACGTAAAATTGCATATATTCCTTCCTTTTTACGCATTATCTTTTGCGTAAATATAATTATTCTCTAGATTCAGCAAAATTATTTCAACGTTTCAACGAGCGCGAATGCGCGTTCGATGGTCTTATCCATGTCGAAGTAACCGTAACTTCCCAGCCGCCCGCCGAAGTAAACGCCGTTTTCACTGTTAGCAAGTTGTAAGTACTTTGCGAAAAGTTCGCCGTTTTTCGCGTCGTTGACGGGATAATAAGGCTCGTCGCCGTCGTGATATTCCGCAGGGTACTCTCTCGTTATAACGGTAACGGGCTGATTTCCGAACTCAAAATACTTGTGTTCGATAATTCTCGTGTAAGGCGTTTTGGCGTCGGTATAATTGACAACAGCGTTGCCCTGATAGTCGGGTACGTTAAGTTTTTCCGTTTCAAAACGGAGCGTCCTATACTCCAGCCTGCCGAACTTATAGTCGAAATACCCGTCGATTGTACCGGTATAAATAAGTTTATCGAAGTTCTTGCCGTAGCGAGTCAGATACTCCTTATACGATATACCGGTCATAACGTCGGAACCCGAAAGCAACTTTTCGATTATCTGCGTGTAGCCGCCTTCCGGAATACCCTGATAGGTATCGTTGAAATAATTGTTATCGAACGTAAACCGCAGCGGAAGCCTTGAGATGATAAACGGCGGAAGAGCCGAACAAGGTCTGCCCCATTGCTTTTCGGTATATCCCTTGACAAGTTTTTCGTAAACGTCCGTTCCCACCAAGGATATAGCCTTTTCTTCCAAATTAGTAGCCGTTTCCGGCGTATACCCCATTGTTTGGGAGGCAATTTTCTTTCTCGCGTCGTCCGCGGTTTTTACGTCCGACCACATTCTGACGAACGTATTCATATTGAACGGCAAAGGATACCTTTCGCCGTTATAGTCGGCAACGGGGGAGTTTATAAAACCGTTGAACTTTGCGTATTTATTGACGTAATCCCACACCGATTTATTCGAAGTATGGAATATGTGCGCGCCGTAGACGTGAACGTTGATGCCGTCGACTTTATTCGTGTAGACGTTTCCGCCGACAACGTTTCGCTTATCGATGACCATGCAGGTCTTACTGGAATCGGTAAGTTCCCTTGCGACTACGCTTCCGAAAAGCCCCGCGCCTACTATTAAATAATCGTACTTCATAAACTAAAAAATGCTAATAATCGCCTTATAGGCGGACTTGTCAGTTGAATTTTACAATCGAGTGAGCAAGTTTATATATAAAGTTAGCAAAGCCTTTGCCGAATTTACCCTTAATGTTAAGGAACTTCAAAGTGGAGCGCTTGCGAAGTTTCTTCGCGTACTTTTCGTCGAACGCGTAAGCCGCGTCCCACATCTTTTGAAGGTTTTCTTCAGCGTCGGGCTCGGGAGATCTTCTCGCGTAAATACACCCGATAGCGTACATCATATAAAACTCGTGATACATAAGTTGATAAAGCCGCCGACTTTTTGCTTTCATATCGTCGAGATGACAGGTCTCGAATATCTTTTCGGCAACGTACAACTGATGCTTATAACGCTTGGTCATAACGTCTTCCTGAACGGACTGCCCTTCGCGCCCTATAGTATATTGATACAGGTCGGCGTTGTAGTAGAAAATCTTTTCGGTAAGCGGCAAAATAGTGCAGACCATCAAATTATCTTCGTAGAAGATATGTTTGGGTAAGACCATTCCGCTTCTTTTCATAAGTTCGGTATTAAACGTGCAGGAGTGAATGGTCAGGCACTGCTTAACGTGGAATTTATTTGTCTGATCCCACGTCAGAAGCGTTTCGGGCTTGAAGATATTCTTGTAATTTATGCTGTTGTTTTTTCTTCCGTCAAAATAGGTGTAAATATAGTTGGTCAGCACCAGATCGGCTTGACTTGCAGGACCTTCCAAAAGATCGAGAAAATGCGGAAAATCGTCGTTTACCGCATCGTCGCTGTCGACCGTTTTGAAAAACTTTCCCGAGGCAACTTTAAGTCCCGAATTTATTCCTTCGCCGTGTCCGCCGTTTTCCTGATGAACGACCTTGACGATGGTCGGATACTTACGGGCGTATTCGTCGGCGATCGCGCCCGTATTATCCTTTGAACCGTCGTCGACGATTATTATCTCAACTCTCTCTCCGCCCTTTAACAGGCTGTCAACGCACCTATTCATGTAGTCTTGCGAATTATAGCAAGGTACGGTAACACTCAATAATTTCATGATTTATATTTCCGTTAAGTCTTACTTGTTTTTGGGTTTCTTTTCTTTGGAAAGAAACTGACCGACTCCTTTGAAGAAGTGACCGTTAAACATCAAAAGAAGCGCTTCCATTTGTCTTCTCGACATTCCGCCGAACTTAGCCATACCTCTTACCGGTTGGTGAAGCATACCCATGACGAGCGTATTAGCCATAGTGCGCATGCCGAAAGTTTTGCAAAAACCTATTACGAAGCGGATCGCCCACGAGAACAATCTACCCACCCAACGTCTGGAATATCTAAGGTCGGATATGGTGCAGTTTTCGTGAATGACCATTCTGTTCTTTTTGTAGAACGGATATTGATTTGACGGAATATCTCTGCCGAGCAAGGTTTTGAACTGCTCGTCGTCAACGTCGGTTATCTTGCCGCTGACGTAAGAAGGAAGAAGCGATAAATCGTATGGAGCGACGTCGGTCGTCCCGTTTACCGTTATCTCGCCGCTTAAGCGAACGTCGTTTGAACTTGCGGCAACGTACAACTGGTAACTACCGCCTTCCACTTCCCACTTATCCGTCCTTACGTTAAAGTAACGGAAGGTCTTATCATCGAACGGAATGGTTACTTTGACGCTTTCGCCTGCCTTGATAAAGGTTTTCGCAAAGCCTTTGAGTTCCTTTTCGGGGCGGAATATGGCGGTGGATTTTTTACCGACGTATAGTTGAGTTACTTCCGCGCCGTCTCTTTCTCCCACGTTTTTAATGGTGAAAGTCACGCCGTCGTCATTTATTTTCAGGTCGGAATACTCGAATTTGGTATACGACAAGCCGAAACCGAACGGATATTTGACGTTGACGCCCGCCTTTTCGTAATATCTGTAACCGACGTACATACCTTCTCTATATTCGACGGTAAGTTTCTTACCGGGGAAGTAGTTCGCCGTAGGGCAATCGCCGTAAGATTCGGGGAAGGTCTCGGCAAGTTTACCCGAAGGATTGACCTTGCCGACCAAAACGTTCATCACGGCGTCCGCGCACGCCTGACCGCCAAGACAAGCGTACAAAAGCGCGTCGCTGTCGTCCAAAAAGCCGAGTTCGACCGCGCTGCCGCACGACAACACGACCACGACCTTTTTGCCCGTCGCTTTGACGGCTTTATATAAGTCTATCTGATTTTGATTTATTCTGATATGCTCTCTATCCAAGCCTTCGGCTTCGCTGACTTCGTCAAGCCCCAAAAATACGATGGCAACGTCGGCTTGATTTGCAAGCGCGACAGCCTTTTTGAT
>JAFVDA010000114.1 GCA_017478765.1 Clostridia bacterium | reverse complement strand
GCAAGTGCCTATCGCGGCGCCGATTACGTTATTATTGCCGCGCCGACCAATTACGACAGCAAGAAAAACTTTTTCGATACGTCGGCAGTCGAGGCGGTTATAAAACTGGTAATGGATAGTAATCCGAATGCGATAATGGTCATAAAATCCACTATTCCCGTCGGATATACCGAGCATATTCGCAAACAAACGGGCAGCAACAACATCATTTTCAGCCCCGAGTTTTTGCGTGAAAGCAAGGCGCTGTACGATAACCTGTATCCTTCCCGCATTATAGTGGGAACCGATTTGAAGGACGAAAGGCTTGTAAAAGCGGCGAGAACGTTTGCCGCGCTATTGCAGGATTGCGCCATAAAAGAGAATATCGAAACGCTCGTTATGGGCTTTACCGAAGCCGAAGCGGTCAAACTTTTTGCCAACACCTATCTTGCCCTTCGCGTTTCCTTCTTCAACGAACTGGACACCTACGCCGAATTGAAGGGACTCGATACCAAGCAGATAATCGATGGGGTATGTTTGGATCCGAGGATCGGAACGCACTATAACAACCCGTCATTCGGCTACGGCGGCTACTGTTTGCCGAAGGACACCAAACAACTTCTTGCAAACTTTGAGGAAGTGCCGGAAAATCTCCTCAGGGCGATAGTTGAGAGCAACAGGACGAGAAAGGATTTTATTGCCGACAGAGTTCTGGAGATAGCGGGGTATTATTCCGCAAACAGCAATTTCGACCAAGAAAAGGAAAAGGGTTGCGTTATAGGCGTATATCGTCTTACAATGAAAGCCGGCTCGGATAACTTCCGCCAAAGTTCCATTCAGGGCGTTATGAAGCGCATAAAAGCAAGGGGCGCGAAGGTCGTAGTTTACGAGCCGACTTTAGAGGACGGCAGTACGTTTTTCGGGAGCGAGGTCGTCAACGACTTTGAAAAATTCAAGGCTATTAGTAACGCCATAATCGCTAATCGTTACGACAGCTGCCTTGACGACGTTAAAGACAAGGTCTACACGAGAGATCTTTTTAGAAGAGATTGATTTTCGAGTGTTTTGGCACGATATACTATAAAAAACGATTGAAATAATGGACAATAATCACCTGAAAACCCTGTTTGAAAAACATTACGGCGGTGGCAGAAACGTAGATTACACCTTTTGCCCATACCGCATTTGTCCGCTCGGAGCGCACGTCGATCATCAGCACGGTTTAGTTTCGGGGTTTGCCATCAATTACGGCGTCGGAGTTTGCTTTTCGACCAACGACGATGGGCTTATAAGAATAATAAGTCGCAATTTTGAGACGGAAAAGGTTTTTGAGTTAAACGGCGACCTGAAAAAATTCGGAGATTGGGCAGATTATTTCCGTGGGGTGATAAGCGTTCTTCAAAGGTCGTTTAACTTAAAAACGGGGATAGACGCCTATATGTACGGCGAATTACCGATCGGCGGTCTGTCGTCGTCGGCGGCGAGCGTCATCGCATTTTTGTTGGCGATAGGAAAGGCGAACGGGTTGAATTTTTCTTCGCAGGAAATTATTCGTTACGCCTATCTTGCGGAAGCCGATTTCGTCGGAATGAATATAGGAACGCTCGATCAATCGTGTGAGGTTCTTGCTCAAAAAAACAGACTTTTGGTTCTCGATACAAATACGGGCGAATATGAAACCGTCGCCATGGAGAAGCCTTGCAAGCCATTTGAATTTTTGATCGTTCACAGCGGCGCGCAAAGATTTTTGGCGTCCAGTTCGTTTAATATCCGTGTTGACGAATGTAAAGCCGCGGCGTTTATCGTCAATTGCCATACGGGAGCGAATAAGACGTTCAAAGACTCTTACTTGCGTGATATCGATATGGATACGCTCCACGATTGTATAGATATAATACCGAAAAACTTTTATAAACGCGCTATGCACTTTTATACTGAGAACGAGCGAGTCAGGTTAGGTAAACTTGCTTGGCAAAACGGCGACGTTGAAGCGTTCGGGCAACTTATAAATGAGTCGGGGCTGTCATCCGTCAATCAATATGAGTCAGGCTCTGAATTGTTGATAGACCTTTGCGATATTTTAAGGACTGCCGACGGAGTTTACGGCACGAGATTTTTGGGCGGTGGATTTAACGGCGCTTGCTTTTCCTTGATAGACCCGAATAAGCGCCAAAATATATTATCGAAAATAAAACAAGAATACGCCGAACGGCACCCTGAATACGCTGAAAAAGTTCAATGCTTTATCGCTTGTTCAAAAGACGGCGTCGGCAATAAATAAGGAGAAAACATAATGGGATTATTTACCGGTAAAACTTTGATGATCACGGGCGGAACGGGCAGTTTCGGGAATGCGGTTTTGAATAGGTTCTTAAAAACCGATATAGGCGAGATTCGTATTTTCTCGCGCGACGAGAAAAAACAGGACGATATGCGCCACGAATATCAGGCGAAGTATCCGAACGAGTTTCAAAAAATAAAATTCTACATAGGGGACGTTCGCTCTTTGGAGTCTTGCCGCGGCGCTATGCACGGCGTCAATTATATTTTTCACGCGGCAGCGTTAAAACAGGTGCCTTCGTGCGAGTTCTTCCCGATGGAAGCCGTTCGCACTAATATCATCGGTACCGATAACGTTTTGACGGCGGCTATCGAAGAGGGCGTTGAATGCGTAATCTGTCTGTCGACCGACAAGGCGGCTTATCCCGTCAACGCGATGGGTACGAGTAAAGCCATGGAAGAAAAGGTCGCCGTTGCGAAATCCCGTTATAGCGGAAAAACCAAGATATGCTGCACTCGTTACGGCAACGTAATGTGTTCGAGAGGTTCCGTTATCCCGCTTTGGATCGACCAGATAAGAAACGGACAACCCATCACGCTAACCGAGCCGACCATGACGAGATTTATAATGAGTTTGGACGAAGCCGTCGATCTTGTATTGTTTGCCTTCGAGCACGGCGAGAACGGCGATATTCTCGTTCAGAAAGCCCCTGCTTGCACCATTCAGACGCAGGCTGAAGCCGTTTGCGAACTTTTCGGCGGACGTAAGCAAGATATCAAGGTCATAGGTATCCGTCACGGCGAGAAGATGTACGAGACTCTACTCACAAACGAAGAGTGTGCTCACGCCATAGATATGGGTAACTTTTATCGCGTTCCGTGCGATAAGCGCGGCTTGAATTACGATAACTATTTCAGCAAGGGCGACGAAGATCGCAATCCGCTTACCGAATTCAACAGCAACAATACTAAGCTTTTGACCATCGAAGAGACCAAGGCAAAGATAGCAAGCCTTGCGTATATTCAGGAAGAACTCTTAAAAAAGTAATATGAAAATTCTCGTCACCGGCGCAAAGGGGTTTGTGGGTAAAAACCTTTGCGAAAACTTAAAAAACATACGCGACGGTAAAAACAGAACTACCGATTTAGTTATCGACGACGTGTTCGAGTACGATATCGACTCAACCGTTGAACAACTCAATGAGTACTGCAAAAAAGCCGACTTCGTGTTTAATCTTGCGGGGGTAAACAGACCGAAAACGCAGGAAGAGTTTATGCAAGGCAACTTCGGTTTCGCAACTCGTTTGTTGGACACTTTGAAAAAGTATAACAACAAGTGCCCCGTAATGCTATCGTCTTCCGTGCAAGCTACGCTCATCGGCAGATACGACGGCGAATACGGCAGGAGCAAAAAGGCGGGCGAAGAACTGTTCTTTGAGTACGAGAAAGAAACGGGCGCAAAGGTGCTCGTCTATCGATTTCCTAATCTTTTCGGAAAGTGGTGCAGACCTAACTACAACAGCGCCGTTGCAACGTTCTGTAATGCCTTTGCTAACGATTTGCCGTATACGGTGAACGACAGGTCGTTCGAACTCGAACTCTTGTACGTGGACGACCTCGTTGACGAGATGCTATGCGCGCTGAAGGGCGCCGCGCACCGCTGCGAGTACGACGGATTAACGCCCGTTCCGCAAGATAACGGTCGCTATTGTTATGCGCCGATAACCCATAAGGTCACGCTCGGCGAGATAGTCGACCTTTTGCAAACCTTCAAAAATCAACCGCAAACTTTGATCGTCCCGGAAATTCCGAAAGGCGGCTTTGCAAAAAAACTGTACTCTACCTATTTAAGTTATCTGCCTAAAGAAAAAGTTGCATTTCCTCTCAAAATGAATATAGACTACAGGGGAAGTTTTACCGAACTTATCAAGACTGCTAATTGCGGTCAAATATCGGTGAATATCTCTAAACCGGGAATTACCAAAGGTCAGCACTGGCACAACACGAAGTGGGAATTCTTCATTGTGGTGAAAGGGCGCGCGCTTATTCAGGAACGCAAGATAGGCACGAACGAGATAATACAATTTGAAGTTAGCGGCGACAATATTCAAGCCGTCCATATGCTCCCCGGGTATACGCACAACATAATCAATTTGAGCGATACGGAAGAATTGATAACCGTAATGTGGGCGAACGAAACGTTCGATCCGAATAAGCCCGATACTTTCGGCGAAAAGGTGTAAATATGTTTAAGAATAACGGAAAAATCAAACTTTTGATAATAGTCGGGACGAGACCTGAGATAATAAGGCTTGCGGCGGTCATCAACAAATGCCGCGAGTATTTTGATTGCGTCCTTGCCCACACGGGGCAAAACTACGACTATAACCTGAACGGGGTTTTCTTCAAGGATCTCTCCATAGCCGATCCCGACGTGTATCTGAACGCGGTCGGCAAAGATCTCGGCGAGACCATGGGCAATATTATCGCCAAATCCTATGAACTTATGGTAGAGATAAAGCCCGACGCCGTTTTGGTTCTCGGTGACACCAACTCGTGTCTATCGGTAATCGGCGCAAAAAGGCTGCATATTCCCATCTTCCATATGGAAGCGGGCAACCGTTGCAAGGACGAGTGCCTGCCTGAAGAGACCAACAGGCGCATAGTCGATATTATTTCCGACGTCAACCTTGCTTACAGCGAACACGCGCGTCGTTATCTTGCCGACTGCGGGCTTCCTAAAGAGAGAACTTACGTCACGGGGAGTCCTATGGCGGAGGTTTTGCATAACAACCTTGACAAGATAGAAAAAAGCGACATACACGCTCGCTTGGGCCTTGAAAAGGGCAAATACATACTTTTGTCGGCGCACAGAGAGGAAAATATCGATACGGAAAAGAACTTCCTGTCGCTGTTTACAGCTATAAACAAAATGGCTGAAAAGTACGATATGCCGATACTATACAGTTGCCACCCTCGTTCCAAAAAGATGCTTGAAAAGCGTGGGTTCACGCTCGACAAGCGCGTGATCCGGCACGAGCCGCTCGGCTTCCACGATTATAACTCGCTGCAAATGAACGCCTTTTGCGTGGTTTCCGACAGCGGCACGCTTCCCGAAGAGTCGAGCTTTTTTACGAGCATAGGAAAGCCCTTCCCCGCTGTTTGCATAAGAACTTCCACGGAACGCCCCGAAGCGCTCGATAAAGCCTGCTTCGTGCTTGCCGGCATTGACGAGAAGAGCCTTCTTCAAGCGGTCGACACCGCAGTTGAACTCAATAAAAACGGCGAGTACGGTATCCCCGTACCCGATTACGTTGACGAGAACGTTTCGACAAAGGTTGTAAAACTCGTTCAGTCTTACGTCGGCGTAGTCAATAAAATGGTTTGGAGAAAGGATTGATCCCATATTGCCGTGGCTTTAGAATAGGCTTGATAATAAATAATTTTTAGATATGACGAACGCCCGCCCCGATATTTCGGGGCGGGCGTTTAGGTTGCGTTGATTTTTAATAAATTATTTTTTTAACATCAGAGGAATGAGTGAAGAAATAAGTCCGTACGTTTGAGTCGGGAAGGAAAATATCATTTTTGAAAGTTGTCTTACGCCGACTTTAAGGTTTATAATGAGCGTTAAAACGTCGATGTACGTCCCTGCGTCGTCGCTTAAAACGGCGGCGCCGACCAGTTTATTTTTCTTATCGAAGACGTAGGTTATATTTTCGTACGGCTGGTTTTTATTGAGCCAGGACATGGTTTTTCCGAGTTCTACTCTTTCCACTCTGTAAACGCTCGGCTGACTTTCCGCCTGTTTTACGGGAACGCCTACCTGCGCTATTCTCGGAAGGGTAAATACGAGATTAGGAACGACGGGATACTTTATTTTCGAGTTGATCGGAAGGGCGATATCGAGCGCTATATAGTTGGATTCAAACTCCGCCGTAGGGGTGAGTTTAGGTATCTTTTTGTCGATAACGTCGCCGGAAGCGTAAATGTTTTTAGCGGTCGTTCTCAAATGTTCGTCGACGACGATGCCTTTATCGGACGCTTTAACGCCTATACCTTCCAAATTCATTCCACTAACGTTTGCGCGCCTGCCTGCTGCGATAAGAACGTAATCGGTGGAAAGCGTTGCTCCCTCTTTGGTCTTAACGATATATTTCTCGTCTTTATCCTTGACTATTTCGGAAACGTTGGCGTTAAATATGAAGTTTGCGCCCTGCGCTTTCATTTTGTCTACGATAAAATTCGTATAATCCAAAGGGTATTCTCTCAAAGCCCTTTCTCCGTGCGTGATAACGTCGACCTTTTTTCCGAGAGAAAGACAAATTGAAGCAAATTCCATCGAGATTATGCCTGCTCCGACAAACGTAACGTGTTCGGGTATAGCGTCAAGCGATAAAAAGTCGCGCGAATCGTGGAAGTATTCTTTACCGGGGATATCCATCGGAATGTACGTTTGCCCCGTGCCGATGACGAAGTTTTTAGCGCCGTAAGTTTCACCGTTTACTTCAACGGTGTTTGCGTCGATAAACTTTGCCTCGCCGCGGATAAGGTCAAACCCGAAGTTCTTGAACAGCCCTTCCATTGCCGGTTGCATAAAGCCTATGACCTGTTTTTTATAAGTCATAAGGTTTTCCCAGTCGATCGAAGCGCTCTGTTTCAAGCCTATATTCCGATATCTGTCGAGCCCTTCTTTAAGTTCAAAAGGCGAATCGAGCAGTATTTTTGCGTCGCAACCGTAGTTTGTACACGTGCCGCCTAAAAGGTCTTTTTCAACGAGCGCTACGCTTTTGCCGAGCGTTTTTAATATTAGCGCGCCGTGCCAGCACGAATGTCCGCTTCCGATAAAAATAACGTCATACTTTTTCATCTTTGTTTTCCTCCAGAATTTTATATAATATTTTATAAAGATAAACGGCTTCGTCCGCCGATAGGTTTATGGTTTTTGCGATGGAAGGCGGTACGTCGACCGCTCTGTCTTTGAGTTTTTTGCCCGTTTCAGTCAAAGTGATAACGACGTATCTCGCGTCTGATTCATCCTTAGCGACAGACACGTACCCCTTATCTGATAACTTTTGCAACAGCAGGGTCAAAGTGTTTGATTTGAGAAAAAGTTGTTTTCCAAGCTGCTTTTCGGTCACGCGCTCCTTTTCCCATAAAACCATCATAACTATATATTGCGTGTACGTCAGATCGAGAGCGTCAAGTAGCGGTTTATAGTTTCTGGTGATGAGATTGGATACCGAATAGAGCGGAAAACACAGTTGATTTTCCAGCTTTAAGCCGTCGTATTTATCCATTATTTTCGACCTCGAATTGTGAAAGGAATACGCTCAACCGCTCGAAATCGGCTTGATTCGGGCGACCTTTATTGATGAATATCCAGGACGCAACGGTGTGATATTCCGACTCGCTCAACTTAATACCGTATTTGTCGCAAACGCGTTTGACGGCTTTATACGTCGACGCGCCGCTGGCGGCGCTGTTTACGTTTACTACGCACCCGATCTTGTCGGCGTTGCGCGCCAAAAAATCTTTGATTTGCGCGTCAACGTCGGCGGCATACATTGCGTTTATCAAAAACAGAACTTCGACCTCTTTATCTAAGTCGACGGAAACGTCTATAGGCGGAATATTTAACTTTTCCGAAACGAAGTCGGCTATCTTTTTAGTATTGCCCTTTTTGCTTCTCGTATAATACCTTATTGCTGCTTTCATTATTCACCTCAAAAGTTTGTTTTTTATTATAATATCGCATGCGATTTATTTTGTCAAGCAAATTATATCGTATGCGATTTATTTTTTTGCCTGTAAAAATTTTTTTAGTATTGATATATCGCCCGTTATTTGCTACAATATAGTAGGTTGATAAATCACTATTATGCCGTAAAAGCGATAGCGCATAAACACAAGGGGCGATAAAAATGAAAAAGATAGATTTTAACGATAACTGGAGTTACAGGCATTTGGAGAGCGGCGAACCGTTCGTCGATATATCGGTGCCGCACGACGCAATGATCTCTGAAGATAGGCGAGCGGATAACCAAAGCGGCGTGAACGCCTGCTGGTTTGACGGTTACGATTACGAATACGTCAAGCGTTTTACTTTGCCGGAAGAGTTTAAGGATAAAGTTTTAACTTTGGAGTTTGAGGGCGTTTACCGCAACGCCGAAGTGTATCTGAACGGAAAACTACTTGCCTACCGCCCGTACGGCTACACTAATTTTTACGTTCCGATAACCGATCGCATGCGTTTTGGCGAGCAAAACGAGTTACGCGTCATCGCAAGGAACGCCGACCAACCTAATTCTCGGTGGTATTCGGGCGCGGGGATATACCGCCCCGTCAACTTGTGGGTAGCCGATAGACGACACATAGCGATGAACGGCGTTCGCGTAAGAACGCTGTCTATCCGCCCTGCGGTCGTCGAGATAAGCGTAAGAACGAGCGAGCCGGGAGAGTTAAAAATATCCATTGAAAAGAACGGTCGGCACGTGGCAAGCGCAAAAACTCTTGCCGCGGGAGATAAACCCGAGGCGAGAGCGACAATAAAAATAAACGAGGCCGAACTCTGGTCGCCCGATACCCCCGTTTTATACGAGTGTATCGTAACGTTCGATACCGACAAAAGCGTAGTGCCGTTCGGGATAAGGACCATCGCCGTATCGGCAAAGGAAGGTTTTACGCTCAACGGAAAGCGCGTAGTTATTCGCGGAGCGTGTATTCATCACGATAACGGGATTTTGGGCGCGAGATGTATCGCTGAAGCCGAGCGCCGAAAGGTCGAAATTTTGAAAAAGTGGGGCTATAACGCGATAAGAAGCGCTCATAACCCTTGTTCAAAGGCGCTTTTGGAAGCCTGCGACAGGCTGGGCGTAATGGTTTTGGACGAATACTGCGATATGTGGTATATTCATAAGACCCGCTTTGACTACGCCGATTACGTGTCGGAATGGTACGAGCGGGATATAACGGATATGATCGAAAAGGACTACAATCATCCGTCGGTCATAATGTATTCGCTTGGCAACGAAGTGGCTGAAACGGGGCAAAAGCGAGGCGTGGAATTTATGAAGCGAATGCAGGACGTCTGCCACTTGCTGGACGGCGACCGCCCCGTGACCACGGGCGTAAATATATTTTTCAATTTGTTATACTCGATGGGGCTTGGGTTTTATTCGGACAAAAAGGCTATGGAACAGCCTAAAAAGAAGGTGGGGAGCGAGTTTTTTAACGACCTTACGGGAAGGTTCGGCGCGGAGTTTATGAAGCGAATGGCAAAACTTCACGGTTGTGACGTAAAAACTCGCGACTGCTACGCCGCTATGGACGTTGCCGGATATAACTACGGAATACTTCGCTACGCCCGCGACGCTAAAAAATATCCCGACAGAGTCATTTTAGGCAGCGAGACCTTTTGTTCGGACGCATACGCGTTTTGGGAACTGGCAAAGAAAACGCCTGCCGTCATAGGCGACTTCGTGTGGGCGGGAATGGATTATCTCGGCGAAGTTGGCGTGGGTAGTTGGGAATACAAGGAACACGCGCCCGAGTTTTTTCACGGCGTCGGCTGGATGACTGCGGGGAGCGGGAGGATAGACCTTATCGGCAATCCGCTCGGCGAGGCGTATTACACCAAGGTGGCTTTTGAATTGGAAGATAAGCCGCAGATCGCCGTTGTGCCGGTAAACCATACTAATGATAAACATTCTCCGTCCGCCTGGAAGTTTTCAAACGCGTTGCCGTCGTGGTCGTGGAACGGACTTGACGGAAAAATGGCGAAGGTGGAAGTGTATTCTCGCGCGCCGATAGTGGAACTATACGTAAACGGTACAAAGGTCGGGCGGAAAAAATTTCGGAAAAATTGTCGTTTCGACTTTAACGTCAGGTATGTAAGCGGCGAGATAACCGCGGTCAACTTGGATAAGTCGGGTAAAGAACTGAGTAGGTCTTCTCTCAATACCGCCGAAGAGCAAACCATAATATCGGTCGTTCCCGAAAAGCGAACGGCGGCAAAGGGCGAGGTTTTGTTTATCCCTTTGAAATTTACCGATCGGGCGGGTCAATTAAAACCGCTTGAAAGGGGCCTTATAAGCGTAAAGGTCGAAAACGGTCAACTTTTAGCGCTTGGCAACGCCTGCCCGTTCAACGCTCGCGGATACTGCTCGGATCAAACGGAAACCTATTACGGTCAGGCGCTCGCCGTCGTCAGGGCGACGGGCGGCAAATTAAAACTTACCGCAACTTGCGGCGATCTTGTCGGCGAAGGCTTGATAGATGTGGTTTGATCGAGCAAGTTAAAATGCAAATTACGCCATGATAATTGCATTTATACTATATAGATAAGGTGTAACGGCGGATTAAAAACTATATATTCTTTTTATTAACAACGAAAAAACGACGCTTGGGATAACGAGCGTCGTTTTCAGTTATATAATTATTGGGGTTTAGAACGTAATTATACGCTTATTTGATCTCTTCAAAGTCGGCGACGCCGTGCTTACACAGCGGGCAGATAAAGTCTTCGGGGAGATCTCCTTCGTGGATATATCCGCAAACCTTGCAAACGTAGCCCTTCTTGCCTTCGGTATTGGGCTTGGGTTTGACGTTGGCTTGATAATAGTTATAGGTCATGGTCTCGCGGTCGGACAAAACTCTCGCTTCGGTGACCGTGCAGATAAACATACCGTGCGATTCAAAGTCAACGTACTTTTCGACTTTTAATGAAATGAACGAGTTGACGTAGTGCGTAAGGAACGGCAAGCCGTTGTCGCTTCTTTCAAAATCCACTTCGGCGAACTTGTCGGCGTCTCTTCCGCTTCTGAAACCGAAGTTCTCGAATACCGAGAAGGGCGCGTCCACCGACAGGCAGTTGACGTTCATAACGCCCGTATTTTTAATAACGTCGTGCGAGTAGTTTCTCTTATTGATACATACGGCTACGCGGTTGGGGTTGTCGGTCACCTGCGAAACGGTGTTTACGATAAGTCCGTTATCCTTTTTGCCGTCGTTGGAAGTTACTACGTAAAGACCGTAACCTATCTTGAAAAGCGCTTTCAAGTCGCTCTTATTCGCCGTTTCTTCATGCAGCGCGATATAATCCATGCACAATTCTTTAGCGAGCGCGTCTATTTCGGTCAAGTTGTTATCCTTCAAGCCGGAAAGAATTTTTACGGTGTTTTCGGTGAAAGTGATATTTGGCTGCTTAGAGAGCATTTCACGCATAACTTTAGCGGCGAGCGGAGCCCAACTGCCGTTTTCCATTAGCGCCACCGTTCTGTTGCGGTAGCCGCGTTCGGTAAGGTGTTCGATGAAAGTTCTCATGAACGGGAAGATGTCGGCGTTATACGTGGTGGTTGCAAGCACCAGTCTGCCGTAACGGAAGGCGTCCTCGACGCATTCAGCCATATCCTCGCGCGCGAGGTCTGCTACCGAAACCTTCGGACAGCCGTAATCTTTTAGTTTTTGCGCGAGCAGTTCGACGGCTTTTTTGGTGTTTCCGTAGACGGAGGTGTATGCGATGAATATACCTTCGCTCTCCACTCCGTACGAAGACCAAGTATCGTATAGTTTGAGATAGTACGCGAGATTTTCTTTAAGAACGGGACCGTGCAGCGGACAAATTACTTTGATATCGAGCGCCGACGCCTTTTTCAAAAGCGCCTGCACCTGTCCGCCGTATTTACCGACTATGCCGAAGTAATATCTGCGCGCTTCGCAAGCCCAATCTTCTTGGACGTCGAGCGCGCCGAACTTGCCGAACCCGTCCGCGGAGAAAAGAACCTTATCTTTGTCGTCGTAGGTGACGATAACTTCCGGCCAGTGTACCATGGGCGCGCCTACGAAACTAAGCGTGCGCCCGCCGAGATCCAAAGTCGAACCTTCCTGAACGACCATTTGCCTGTCGGGGTAGTTGTTTCCGTAGAAGTTTGCCATCATGTTAAACGCCTTGGCGGAAGAAACTATCTTGGCGTTCGGATAGGTCATCATAAAAAGCCCTATGTTGGACGAATGGTCGGGCTCCATGTGTTGGACGACAAGATAATCGGGCGTAGCGCTCCCGAGCGTTTTTTTGATATTTTTGATCCATTCTTCACCGAATCGTGCGTCGACCGTGTCCATGACTGCGATCTTTTCGCCTTTGACGACGTACGAGTTGTACGCCATGCCGTTGGGAACGACGTATTGCCCTTCAAACAGGTCTACGGCGTGGTCGTTTACGCCTACGTAAAAAATGGTGTCGGTAACGTTTTTCATTTTATTCTCCTTTTCGGGTTTAACTTCTTTTAATTGTAAAAATCACGCTTATATTATCTTAAAAATCGGGCGTTATGTCAAGTGTAATCAAAGTAAAAAATAAAAAGCGCGTTTTAGACTCCGACAGTTTTAGCCGCGCCTTTTTCATGTCGAACTTGATGGAAGTATCTCTATTTTTCGTGTTGTTGAGTCCCATCGCAAACTCCTTGTTATACAATTAAAGATTTGTCCTTTTCAAGGACGACGACTCTTTCTTTACCTACCGACTTTGCAAATGCGTAAGGGTCGGCTTTTATTGCGGGAAAGGTATCGTAATGCATGGGAATTGCCGTTTTGACGTTGGTCAAAAGTGTTTTGAGTACAAAACTTGCCATTTTGCCGTCCATGGTGTACCATCCGCCGATAGGTAAAATGCACACGTCGGGCGAGTAATAGTCGTTTATAAGCTTCATATCGGAAAACATGGCGGTATCGCCGGTAAAATACAAAACGCGTTCGCCGTCGTCGATAATAAATCCGCACGCCGCGCCGACGTTTATATCTTTGCCGTCTACTTTCATCGATGAGGTATGCTCGGCTTTGGTCAAACTTATCGTTACGCCGTCTATATCTACGCATCCTCCCAAATTGAGCGCGACGGTCGAAAAAGAATTTTCAAGCGCTTCCGCAAGTTCCACTACGGCAACGACCTTGGTGTCTGCGCCCGAAAGGTCGTGCGCGCTCGATAAGTGGTCGCCGTGCCCGTGGCTCAAAAGTATTATATCGGGGTTATTAAGTTGTGGGTGAAGGCGTTTTGCCCTTTCAATATCCCGTATCGACGGATCGGTGACTATCGTTTTGCCGCGCGTTTCAATAATAAAACACGCGTGTTCAACGAAGGTTATTTTCATATTACTCTCCTTTTTGGACGGGAAATTCCCAGCCGAATTTATTAAGATCTACCGCGTAATCGTCCGATACGGTCACGCCTTCGGATAAAAGCAGTTCTCTTTGCATATCTATTCCGCCGAAGGCAAACGCCGCCGATAGTTTACCTGAGCGGTTTACCACTCTATGGCATGGTATGACGAACGGTTGGGGGTTTTTACGGAGTGCCCATCCGACTGCCCGCGACGCGCGCGGATTGCCGATATATCGGGCGATTTGACCGTAGGTTACGACATTGCCTTTTGGAATAAGCGCGAGCGCTTTATATATTAACTCGTACATAGGTATATTTTACGGTTTTTTTGCGGTAAAGTCAACGGGTTGTATAAAAATATACGCCTTCATATTGCGGTTTGTCGACCGATAAATAACAAAAGATTGAAAATCGCCTTGTTTTATGATATACTATAAAAAATTATATCTTCAAAAGAAGCGAGAATATGTCTTACACTCAAATTGACAAAACTATACAATATCCTCTCGTAAACTCGGCAAAGGGCGATTTTTGCGTTCACGGGCGTAATTTTAAGCAAGCCTTTCAGGTTATAGCAGGACCGTGCGCAGTTGAAAGCCGAGAACAAATATTCGCCACCGCAACGGCAGTTAAAGAGGCGGGCGCCACAATGCTACGCGGCGGAGCGTTCAAGCCGAGAACTTCGCCGTACGACTTTCAAGGTCTGAAAGCCGAAGGACTCAAACTGCTCGTGGAAGCGGGTAAAGCCGTAGGTCTGCCGGTCGTGAGCGAAGTTATGAGCGTAAGGGATCTGGAACTTTTTGACGGCGTTGACGTCATTCAGATAGGCGCGCGCGATATGCAAAATTACGATCTTTTGAAAGAAGCGGGCAGGTTCGGTAAGCCCGTTATGATTAAACGCAGTTTTTCCGCAACGGTGGAAGAGTGGCTACTGTGCGCCGAATACGTTATGAAGGAAGGCAACGACAACGTCATTCTTTGCGAACGCGGTGTGAGAAGTTACGCTTCCGTCGGTAAAGGGATAATAGACTTTGAATCGGTTTTGGCGGTAAAACGTCAGACGGGGCTTCCGGTTATAGTCGATCCGTCCCATTCGAGTTTGGATTCTTGCGGCGTAAAAACGCTCGCCATGTGCGCGGCGGTAAGCGGTGCGGACGGTGTGATGATAGAAACGCACGTTTGCCCCGAAAAAGCGCTTTGCGACGCCGACCACCAAATAACGCCCGACCGACTTAAAGATGTCGTCCTTTCGATAAACGGCATTTTGAAAGCGATAAAACAATAATTATGAAAATAATAAACCTTACCTATCCGTCGCCGTCGGAAGTGGTTGTCACTTCCGATTGGGAACAATTTGATATCAAGGCTAACGCAGTTTTTGCAAAGTCAAAAAAACTTCTCGTCGTGACCGACGGGAAGTTGTTCGGTATTCACAAAAAACTTTTCGACGGGTTTTTTCCCGATAAGCAAGTTTACTATTTTCGCGTTCCGCGCGGGGAAGGCGGCAAGGACTTTACCGTCTACTACGATCTGAACGAACTTGCGTTTCAAAAAAAGTTTTCTCGGTTTGACGGCGTGATAGCCTTCGGCGGCGGTTCGGTGGGAGATATCGCCGGGTTTTTCGCTTCAACATATAAAAGGGGATTGACGTTCGTAAACGTTCCGACGACCGTTTTGTCGATGGCGGACGCTTCCGTCGGCGGAAAGACGGCTATAAACTTTAATGGCGTCAAGAACGTTATCGGCACGTTTTATCAGCCCAAACTTACATTTATCAACGTGGAGCTTATTAAAACGCTCGACGAAAAGAATTATAAAAACGGCTACGGCGAGATAGTCAAATACTGCTTTTTAGACGGCAAAGTGAACGCAATCGACCTTAATAAGGCGTTTGACGAAGATTTTGCGTATCGCTGTCTGAAAATAAAAAGCGGCTTGGTTGAAAAAGACTTTTTCGACCAAGGAGAGAGAAACCTTTTGAACCTCGGGCATACGTTCGGGCACGCGATCGAAAGGTTGTCGCGTTTCAGACTGTCGCACGGGGAGTGCGTCGTTTGCGGTCTGTATTTGAGTTTGGTCGCTTCAAAAAATCTCGGCGTGATGTCCGATAAAGCCTTTGAAAGAGCGGAGCAAATACTAACCGAGAGCGGTTTTTCATACAAGCCGCCGTATGCCTTAAACAGAATTATAAAACAACTTGAAACGGATAAAAAGTTCGACGGAG
>JAFVDA010000113.1 GCA_017478765.1 Clostridia bacterium | reverse complement strand
AGGCGACCTGACCGTAAACGGCGGCTAGTTCTCCATAATTCAACAGGTAAGCGGAGAAGTCGAAGCAAAGAACAGATTTATGCTCAACTGCTACGACGCTAACTACAAAGCAGGCACCGCTACTGTAACTGTCAACGGCGGCGAGTTCAAGGGCTTCAACCCTGCTAACAACTTAGCCGAAGGCGAAAACACCAACTTCCTTGGCGAAGGCTACACGGTTACCGAAGAAAACGGCTTTTACACGGTAGAAAAGCAATAACTTTTAATTAAAAACCCGAGAGCGGTTCCCGCCCTCGGGTTTTTTGTATAACGAAAACCACCGGGTAGTCCGGTGGTTCTGAAATAGGCTTCTGCCGATGTGGTATTGAAATAAAACTCCGTTTATTTTATGAGTTCTAATTGTTCGGGATATTTTTTCGGCTCTTTCAAAACTATAACGCTCGCGCCCGCATACTTTTTCCGCAAGAGTTCTTCGGCTTTAGGGGCTTCGCCGCCGCCAGCGTATAGAATAAATGAAAGTTTTTTGCCGGTAAAATCCGTTTCAGATAGCACCGTGTTTATCGGGCAAGAGAGTTTGCCGCACCATATCGGCGAGCCAACGACTATCTCGTCGTAATCTTTGACGTCGCCGTCGTAGCCGACAAGCGGTGCTTTTCTGTTTATCCCCGCTAAAAATCCGCCGAAAAAGACCTTGAAGAAAAACTTCTTGGGAAGGCTGTGCTTTGGCGTGACTTTCCTTATGTCATACCCCTTTTCGGCAAGGTTTTCCGCCACTAAATCTCCGTTTCCCGTGTTTGAATAATAGATGAACAATTTTTTCATAAATCAATACCTCACTTTAAAATAATCGAGCCAGCGCTTGAATTTGTCTTGCGCGGCGAGGCAGGTTTCTCTCAAAAAACCGCGATCGCTAATCCACTCTTTTAAGCCGCGATAATAGAAGAGTTTAAGTTCGTCGTCTATTATAAACGGCACTATGTTGTTTTTAAGACACTCTTTGAAGAGAATAAGTCTTCCGACTCTGCCGTTGCCGTCCTGAAAGGGGTGAATACTCTCGAAACGGTAATGAAAGTCAAGTATGTCGTCAAAAGTTTTCGTTTTTGCCGCGTTATAATCATTTATAAGCCTTTTCATTTCGTCAGCAACCTTTTCGGGCGGGACAGTTTCTTTTCCGCCGACTTCGTTCGGAAATTTTTTATATTCGCCGACGTTAAACCAACTTTGCCTGCTGTCGCTTGTTCCCGTTTTAAATATGCGGTGTAATTCTTTAATAAAAGTTTCAGAAAGCGGTTTCTTTGCCGTTTCTAAAACGTAATCTATACAGCGGAAATGATTGGAAGTTTCAACTATGTCGTCAACGTTTACCGCGGCGTTTTCAATGCCTATCGTGTTCGTTTCAAAAATATATCTCGTCTGGTCGTGGGTTAAGCGGCTGCCTTCAATGTGATTTGAATTGTACGTCAGTTCTATCTGAACTTTATGATATATCCCGCCCGAAACGCGGCTGTTTCTCTCTGCCTGTAAAATTTCAAGCAAAGTAGTAGGCTCGGACTGTTTTTTGTTTATGCGATCAGGCTTTACGGCGTTTTCCGGTATATTCCAAGTTTTGCCCGTTAAAAACGCTCCTTCGATTTTACCGAGCGCGCAATAATTCCTGACGCTACGCTCAGATACATTCCATTTTTTTGCGGTTTCCGCTACCGATAAAAATTTCATATTCAAAGTATATCATATTATCGGCAAAAAAGCAAGTAAAACAGTAGTGCTAAAAGTGCGGTTTTTGCCGATAACGGCAATTTTATTTTTCTTTTTACCATTTATAAAGAACGATAAATAGTTTCGTATTGTGCATAAATACGTGTAAAACACGTGCATTAAACGGCAACACCAAAAGTCCTTATTATATGATTTGGCGCTCGCTTTGCTCGCACTGAGGTCCGACAGACATTTCAGACAATCGCAAGCGATTGTGGGGGCAAAGCCCCACGCTGAAAGTCAATATTATATAATTTGGCTCGCGTCCGCTCGCTACGGCTACGCCTAAATAAGTAAAAATAAAGAGTAAAAAAAGCCGACTACCGCGAAAAACGGTAGTCGGCTTTTTGGCGCGCCATAGGGGGTTCGATAGACGTTTTGGCAATGCGTAAACGCATTGAAGTTGCCGCAAGCGGCAACACCAAAAGTCCTTATTATATGATTTGGCGCTCGCTTTGCTCGCGCTGAGGTTTGAACCCCCATAAAAAAGTAAACCAAAAGGCAACCGTGTAAAAACGATTGCCTTTTATTTGGCGCGCCATAGGGGGTTCGAACCTCTAGCCTTCGGTTCCGTAGACCGACGCTCTATCCAGTTGGGCTAATGGCGCATAGATAATATTAAGTTTATATAGAAGTGATAAGCAACGACAAACCATTAAAAATTTGATGGATGGAGCGTAGCTCTGCGCCCGAGGCAAAGCCGAGGAAGTGCGAAACGCAGTTTCGCTTACAGTTGGGCTAATGGCGCATACATAATATTAAGTTTATATAGAAGTGATAAGCAACGACAAACCATTAAAAACTTGATGGATGGAGCGTAGCTCTGCGCCCGAGGCGAAGCCGAGGAAGTGCGAAACGCAGTTTCGCTTACAGTTGTAGACATTTCAGACAATCGCAAGCGATTGTGGGGGCGAAGCCCCACGCTGAAAGTCAATATTATATAATTTGGCTCGCGTCCGCTCGCTACGGCTACGCCTAAATAAGTAACCAACGCCGCAAACGAGTTTGGTTTGTCACTTTTATCACAAATTGCAAATTTCGTATTTGCCTAATGATTATAATATTTTTGGCATAGGTTTGTCAATCAAAAATAATTATTAAAAAAATATTTGCGCTTTTATTTTACTTTTGCGGTAAAAATAAGTGTTTACGGCAAAACGGTGCCTTAAAGCAAACGCGCTGAAAAAAGCCGTTGAATGGTCAAAGCATAGGCGCGAACAGTTGCAGTAGCGGCAAGAAAACTCTTTGCAGGAATTTAAGTTTGTATCCGTCGGGTATGTGTTCGGAAACTTCAAAAATTTGGTCGAAATCTTTTTTGATGTCGGCAATACAGGGCGTTTTATACAGCACCGCTCCGCATTCGTAGTGGTGAGTAAAACTTCTGTAATCAAGGTTGATGGTGCCGACGAACGCCGTATTATCGTCAGACAAAAGCATTTTAGCGTGAATAAACCCGGGCGTGTACTCATATATCTTGACGCCGGCGTCCATAAGATACGCATAGTTCGAGCGCGTCATATTGAACACGAATTTTTTGTCGGGGATATGCGGAGTAACGATCCTGACGTCCAGTCCGCGTTGAGCGGCGATCCTGAGCGCCATCGCCATATTATGGTCGATGATAAGATACGGGGTAGTGATATAGACGTAATTTCTGGCTCGGTTTATAAGATTGATAAAGTTATTTTCGCCGACCTGTTCGGAGTAATAGGGTTTAGGTCCGTCGCCGAAAACGTGAACGTAGCCGGGGTCGGAGAACGAAGGCGTATTAGACGGGTAATATTTTTTATAGTCGGAAACCGTCTTGGTGGTCATATCGTAAAGGTGGAAAAACATTGTCGTCAGATTAGCTACCGCAGGGCCCTTTATCATTAAGCCCGTATCCTTCCAGTGTCCCAAACGATGGTTTTCGTTGATATACTCGTCGCCGAGATTTATGCCGCCCGTAAAGCCGACGAGCCCGTCTATAACGGTTATTTTGCGGTGGTCGCGGTTATTGTATATTCCCGAAACGATAGGGCGGAAGGGGTTGAATTTATGGCAGGAAATGCCTTCTTTGCGTAAAACCCTGTAATATCCGTTTCTGACCTTGGACATAGAACCTACGTCGTCATAGAGTAAGCGAACTTCCACGCCTTCTTTGACCTTTTGGACGAGAATATCGTGTATGGAGCCCCACATTTTGCCGTGTTCGATGATAAAGTACTCCATAAATATAAACTTTTTAGCCTTTTTGAGTTCTTCAAGAAGGTCAGCCCAAAGTTCCTCTCCGACCTTATAGTACTTGACGTAGTTATCAATGCTACCGTCCAGTTTTGAAGTTTTAGACAGATACTCCCCGACGCCGCAAATTTTTTCGTATTGACCTTTGATCTGCGGTTTTTGTTTTGCGGGAATGGGCTTGGTGAATAGGTCGGTTTGAGCGTCGATGCGCTTGAGCATTGCGCTCTCTCTCGGTTTCATCTTGGGGTGCGCCAAAAGGACGTACAAAAGCACGCCGAGTACGGGAAACTCAAGTACTATAAATATCCAAGGCACCTTGTATTCGGGCGTTTCCTTTCTCCAGACTATTCTGAAGAATACGATTATAGAAACAACCGCCCATAAAATCTGAACGTAAACCGACAAACCGCCCGCTATCAGAATGAAAAATGCGATTATTAAAATTTGAAGCAGCAATAATAGCAGCGAAACAAAAAATTTGCCGAATAAAAACCTAAAAAACTTCATATGGTAAAAAAGCGTCGTCCTTTGTCTTTTCTCGTCCTACTCATTATATCATTAAACAGCCGAAAATTTCAAGGATATTTACGTTATCGGTCAACAATTTGCCGTTTTGAAAGAAAAACGCGCGGTTGTCCTTTCACCAAACGCGCCGCCAAAACGTATAATGTTATTGAGCCGAACGTAAATTTTCGGCAAATATTTTTACTTTTAAGGAGAAAAATCAATGGCAAATTATAACGTAAATATTGTAAACGGCGAAGGCTCCGCCAACATGAAGAAGGGAGTCTATACGGTCACGGTTGCGGCAAACGGCTACGAAGATACGACCTTGAACCCCGCCACCTATACCGCGGGCGAGACTGCGGGCGCGGGCGCGTTTACCGTCAGCGCCAACGGACAGTTGACGCTCGTTTTCAACGAAACGGGCGCGGAAGGCGGGACTAACGTCACCGCGGGCTCCGTCGTTATGACCGACCAAACGGGCAATCAAACCTACGGTTCGGCAGTCACCATCGACGCCAACGGTCAGGCGGAGTTTCCTAATGTTCCTTATAACGCGCAAACACCCTACGCTTTGTACTTTAAGCAGACGGCTACCGACGACGAACACAACGTTTTTGAAGGCGTCATTGCGGTCAATATGAACGCCCAAACTCAAACGGAATACGTCGTCAACACGCCTATAGCCCTACAAACGATAACTTTGACGGACGCAAATTATCAAGGGTTACCGGTTGCGAACGCGACCATGCAGTTTGAAGAACAACAATGAAAACGCTCAATCTGTTCTTTTCGCCGAGACTGCCGCTTTTTTTGACCGTGCGCACTTACGGCGGGAGATTGCTTGCCTACGTTAAAGTTTATTCCCCTTTTTGCCGTGTGGTTATAAGGGGCTGCGAAAGAAATTTTATAATTTCCGCCCGACCTTTTTCGTCGAGTTGGAAAGAAGAAGTAAAGTATATAAGGACCGAGCCCTGCTCGACCTATAACCTGTACTTTGATTTTGAACCGCGCTCGGCGGGTATTGAGGCCTTGCAGTCCTTTACTATTTCAGACGCCGAATACGCCTTTCCGATAGAGCGAGCGATGATGAATTTTGTCCAAATCGACCGATAAACACAACTTACTTTTCCCCCAAGGGGTTTACCGCGTATCGACAGATCCCGCGCCCCTTCGGGGGATTTTTAATGCAAAAAAAACGGCAAGAACCTTGCCGTTTCACCGCATAGCGTATTATTTTATCTTTATTTCGCCGGAGTTGGTGAAGTTGTTGAATGAATTGTTAATGATCGATTTTACGCCCGAATCGTCCTCTAAACCAAGCAAATAATCTGTGCTGACCTCGAAATAAAGTGCTATTTCCATAAGTTCGTCAAGACTTGGTTCGTTGTAGCCGGTTTTCCATTTTGAAAGTTTTTGCCTCGATACACCTAATTCAACGCAAATATCCTTTTGCATTTTTCCGCTGCAGACTAAAAGATCTCTAAGTCTTGATACAAATAAATTCATTATAAACCTTAATATGTGTATAGTTTATAAGAATAATATCAAAAAAAGAGATTTACGTGTTGACAATTTCCATAATGGGGATTATAATTACAATGAGTATCAAAAATAGAGACCGACTAATTGTTAAAGAAAAAATTTCTTTTGCATTGATGACGTACTATTTGATAATCTTTTATCAGCTCAAGCTTTGATTTTGAAAGGAGAGTGTTTCAAATGAAGAAAAGTAAGTTTTTAACAATCGTCATTCTTGCCGTGTGCATGGTGATGACATTAACGGTTTTCAGCGCGTGCGATCTTTTTAATTTCGGTAACGATATAGGTTCGAATATTGAAAGTTCGCAATCGGGTTCGGACAAAGGAAGTCAGTTTATATCTACGGGCAATTCTTCTCAATCAGCCGATCAAAGCCCGATAGACGAAAACAGCCAAGCAAATGGTGACTCTTCGCAAAACGGCGGCGAACAATCGGCGAATCAGGGTGATAGCGATAGTTCGGGCGCCGCCGGAGATCCCGCTCAACCTATACACGAACACGACTATCGGTTCGTTGAGTTCGTATGGGACGGTTTTACCGCTCAGGCTAAATGTATCTGCGCTAACGATAACAGTCACGTTGAATATTACAACGTGACCGTATCGAGTAAAGTGACAACCGCGCCGACTTGTACGACTGCGGGTGAAAAAGTATATACGGCTTCATTCGATGATAACACTGTTAGCGTAAAGGAAACGCTTGGTGCGTTAGGACATAATTGGAAAACCGAATATGATTATAACGATAACAAGCATTGGCATTCGTGTTTACGTTGCGGCGAAACAACCGACGTAGACATCCATACTTTTGTAAACAATCAGTGTAACGTATGCGGTAAAATAACAAATGAAAGTGACGTAATTACTGCTTTGGCACCGTTCATCTATTCAGTAGAAGATGGTCAATATATAATAGAATCAGTAAAACGTTCTCATTGGAGCGACAAAAAATTAGTAATTCCGAATTATGTCTCTTATATTGATGAAAATGCGCTTGCTAATTGTGAGGTATTGGAGGATTTAACAATCCCATTTGTGGGTAAGTCCGTAAAAAAGGGAAACTACGATAATCCTTTTGGAGTTATTTTCGGCACTACCGATCTTTCTGGGACAAAACCTATAACACAATATTATTACGGGATTGATGGTCAGTTATTATCGTCAACTTACTATTTGCCGACGACTCTCAAAAGCGTCAATGTTACCGGCGGAAGAGTATATTACGGAGCTTTTAAAAACTGTGATATGATAGAGACGATAGTAATAGATGGTTCTGTCGGAGAGATCGGTGAAGAGGCGTTCGCTAATTGCTCTTCGTTAAAAGAGGTCACCGTATGCGGCAATGTTAAAAGTATAGGTAATTATGCGTTCCAGAATTGCAGAAATTTAACGAGCATAACAATTCCCGACAGCGTTACGAGTATAGGTAGTTCTGCGTTCTATGGTTGTTCATCTTTGGAAGAGATTACTATACCTTTCGTCGGGAACAGGTCGGGCGTAACGGCAAGCGATACATATCAATATCCTTTCGGATATATATTCGGAACTTCAAGTTATACCGGCGGCGTAGCAACCACACAATATTATTACGGTAGCAGCACGAGTTATACAACAAGTACAAAGTGTTATATACCCGCTTCGCTTAGGAGTGTAACGGTAACCGGCGGAAATATATTATACGGTGCGTTCTATAATTGCAGTAGTTTAACGAGCGTAACTATCGGAAACGGCGTCACGAGTATAGGTGATCGTGCATTCTATGGTTGCAGTGGCTTAACGAGCGTGACTATTCCCGACAGCGTTACGAGTATTCATAGTGGTGCGTTCTATGGGTGCTATAAACTCGTTGAAGTATATAATAAATCCGCATTGAATATATCGACAGGTTCAAGTTCTTTCGGATACATAGGATATTACGCGAAAAACATTTATTCGCCGAGTGAAGGTCAAAGTAAACTTTCGACAAATGACAACGGATATATAATTTATACTGACGGCGATTTAGTCAGCCTTATCGGATATACGGGCAATGAAACAGAACTTGTATTGCCTGATAATATAACTGAAATTTATGAAAATGCGTTCCGTGATTGCAGCGGCTTAACGAGCGTGACTATCGTCAACGGCGTTACGAGTATTCCTAGTGGTGCGTTCTATAATTGCAGTAGTTTAACGAGCATAACAATTCCCGACAGCGTTACGAGTATAGGTAGCTCTGCATTCTATAATT
>JAFVDA010000112.1 GCA_017478765.1 Clostridia bacterium | reverse complement strand
GCCGATAGCGGGAGTTATGCGCGACCAACAGGCGGCGCTGTACGGGCAAAATTGCACCGAAATGGGCGACGCGAAGGTGACTTACGGAACGGGGCTGTTTATGCTGTTCAATACGGCGGATAAGGCTACCGTGACCGACACGGGCTTACTGACGACGGTCGCTTACAGAATAGGCAAAAAGACCACTTACGCGCTTGAAGGCAGCGTTTTTAACGCAGGAACGGCAATTCAACTGCTTCGCGACAACTTCGGGCTTATAACCACGGCTGCGGAAAGTCAGGCGCTTGCGCAGTCCGTGCCGGACAGTAACGGCGTTTGTCTCGTCCCGGCGTTTACGGGGCTGGGCGCTCCGCACTGGAGAAGTGACGTCAAAGGGCTTATCTACGGGTTGACGAGAAGTTCCACCAAGGCTCATTTGGTTAGAGCCTCGCTCGAAGCCATGGCGTTTGCCTGTCGGGAATTGTTTGAAATAATGATAAAGGCGAGCGGAATAGATCTTAATTTCGTTAAAGCCGACGGCGGCGCGAGCGAGAACGGATTTTTGATGCAGTATCAAGCCGATCAACTGGGCGTTCCCGTAAAAGTTCCCGAAAGCAAGGAAGCCACCGTTTTGGGATCGGTAAAAATGTGTATGAAAACGTTGGGCATACCCGACGTTCAAAAGGAAAACCTGACCGCCTTCACGCCGAGTAAAACGCGTGACGACGGCGCGTATAATAACTGGCTTAACGCCGTAAAGAGGTGTCTTGTATGAAAGTAATCCAAATGAAAATGTCTGACGGAAAAACGGTATTTACGCACGTTTGGGAGCCCGAAGGGGAGGTTAAAGGCGTGGTGCAAATATCTCACGGTATGGCTGAGCATATTATGCGTTACGATCATATCGCTAAATATCTCGCTGAAAACGGCTACGTCGTCATAGGCGACGACCACCGCGCGCACGGTGATACGGACAAGCAAACGCTCGGCTATTCGGAAGGAGATATATTCTCGCTCACTCTTCACGACCTAATGGAAATAACCGAGTACGCAAAAAAGACCTATCCGAATAAAAAGATAGTTTTGTTCGGGCATAGTTACGGCTCGTTTTTGTCGCAGGCGTACATTGAGGAATACGGAAATTTGATAGACGGCGTGATCTTGGGCGGCAGCGCGAAAATGACGGGCGCCGTTCCCGCGTTCGGCAGGCTGGTGGCGAATATAGGCTGCGTTTTCAAAGGAAAGAAGGCGCCTGCGAATATGCTCAAAAAGGCAAGTTTCGACGCTTACGACAAGCAGTTAAAGAACGGAAGTTTCATTTCGAGCGTGGACGAGGAAACGGAAAGATACTTGCAGGATAAATATTGCGCTTTCACTTGCTCGATGGGATTTTATAAGTACTTTTTTAAGGCGTTTACGAAAATTTACAAAAAGAAAAATCTCAACAAGATCGACAAAAACAAGCCTATTTATATAATCAGCGGCGAGCAAGACCCCGTAGGGGATTGCACCAAGTCGACCGACAGACTGTATAAAACCTATCGGGATTTAGGCGTAAAGGATGTTGCCGTAAAGTATTATAAGGGCGCTCGGCACGAATACCTGAACGACGTTTCAAGACCGGAAGCATTCAACGATATTTTGTCGTTCGTCAACAAGGTTTGTCAATAAAAAACGAGCGGTAGCATTAACTGCTACCGCTTTTAATATGTTTTGTTATTGTTCGTCGGGTGATTTTTTGAATAGGTTTACGACGCTGAAATCAAGACAAAACGCAAAGAACTTTTTATCTTTATGCTTGTCGGCAAGATCAAACAAAGATCTCGTCAATAGCGCGCCTAACGCACCGCCGACAAGTCCTACGACCAAGCCCATGAGTACGTCCGACAGATAATGCACCATAAGATAGGTTCTCGCGACTCCTGCCAAAAATGCGAATAAAAAGCCTATCCAACCGTATTTTTTGTTGAGACTGACGATAAGAGCTACGGCGAAGGAGAAAGCGACCGTGGCGTGTCCCGACGGGAACGAACCCGTATTGCTCGCCTTATTTGAGCCTGCCGCAACCCACCAGGTATAATAGTCGGAAGCCGTATCGGCAAACGGGCGCGGACGGTCGAAAGAAGTTTTAAGTACGAGAGAAATAGCGAACGCCACCATTACGCAGAGCGCCATATTCAGCGCAAGGCGACGCGTCCTTTTGAACAGTACGAGCGCGATCGCCGCGGCAAGAATTATTAAGCCTTTATCGAACAAAACGGAATAGTACTTAAAAAAGCCGTTCAAAAAGCCGTTTTGTAAGCCGCTCATCAATTTTGCCCAACCGTAGTCGAGCGAAGAGAACAAAGAAAAGAATTGCATTTTTATTTTTACCTATAAAATATTTATTCGCGCGCATAATAATATTATGCTATCGCGTTCCGACATAGAAAAACTTTTGACCTACGCAAGCCCGAAAACCTGCGATAAATTGATAAGATTATTGTATTCTCGCTCAAAAACCGATCAATAATCCCACTTGGGGATATATAGCTTATCCTGAGAAGAAAATTCTTGTATGAACACGTTTTCATACTTTAACGCGTTGACCGCGTTCACAGCCGTTCGATATTCGCGAACGGTTATTTTTCGGTTGAGTTCGGGAAACTCGCTTTTAGTTATCGGCGTGTACTGCGCCATTAAAGATAGATACGCGTCCTTTATTATCGGACGGAGTTTTTCTAAAATTATCCTGGTTTGGTCGACGTTTTGCGGAAGAACGAGATGGCGAACTATAACCCCTTGTTTAAGCATTCCGCCCGACTCTATCTTCGGCTTGGAGTTTATCATAAACTCTATCGCAGGTAGAGCAAACTCAAAATAGTTTTCCACGCCCGAATACCTTTTTGAGCGAGCGGGGGAATAGTATTTTAAGTCGGGCATATACACGTCTACGTAGTCGTTTAACCTATTTAGCGTTTGGATCTTCTCGTAGCCGTGAGTGTTGTAGCAAACGGGAATTTTCGGACGGTATATATCGAGGCTTCGGATTATCCCGTCAACGAACTGTGTGGGGGTAACGAGATTGATGTTTTCCGCCCCCATATCTTCGAGTTGTTTGAAAATATCCGCAAGGCATGCTGGCGTTATATTCTTGCCCGTAAGGTTTCTCGACACTTCAAAGTTTTGGCAGAACTTACATTTTAAGGAGCAGCCGCAAAAGAACACGGTTCCCGAGCCGTTTTTGCCCGACACGACCGGTTCTTCAAACGGGTGCAGATAATATTTTGCTATGCGGACGTCGCTACCGACCGAGCATCTTCCTATCGAAGTTTGCCTGTCGACGCGGCAGTCGTTTGGGCAAAGCGTACAGTAAGTCATACGTTGATTATATCACAGTTTTTACTTAATGTAAACATTTCCTTGACATTTGAAATAATTGTTGATAAGATAATGACGAACGAAAAAACGCTTGGGTTTGCCCGTCTTTTGTATGAGCCGCCAAAGCGTTTACTAACCTAATAAAGGATAAAACTATGTTGAAGTATTTTACAAGCGAAAGCGTAACCGAAGGGCATCCCGATAAGGTGTGCGATATAATTTCCGACTCCGTTCTCGACGAGATCTTAAAAAACGATCCTAACGCCAGAGTTGCGTGCGAATGTATGGCGTCGACGGGGCTGGTGTTTATCTCGGGCGAGATAACCACCGATTGTTACGTCGATATCCAAAAAGTCGCGAGAGACGCCATCAAGGAGATAGGTTACGACAGGGCGAAGTACGGTTTTGATTGCGACACCTGCGCCGTCATCACGGCGATAAAGGAACAAAGCCCCGATATCGCTCTCGGAGTCGATAATTCCTTGGAATACAAGGAAGGCGGAACGCTTGCCGACAGGATCGGCGCGGGCGATCAGGGTATGATGTTCGGCTACGCCACCGACGAAACGGAAGAATACATGCCTACCGCCATTATGCTCGCGCATAAACTGACGAGAAGACTTACAGAAGTCAGAAAGCAAGGCGTTTTGGATTACCTTCGTCCCGACGGGAAAAGTCAGGTTACCGTCGTTTACGACGGCAATAAGGTCGTCGGCGTGGATACGGTGGTAGTCTCCTGCCAACATTCCGAAAAGGTCGATATCGAAACTTTAAGGCGCGACGTCAAAAAATACGTCATCGACTACGTTATTCCTTCCGAACTTGTCGGCGCGACCACCAAGTATTATATAAACCCCACGGGCAAGTTTGAAGTGGGCGGACCTATGGGCGACTGCGGTCTTACCGGCAGAAAGATAATCGTCGACACCTACGGCGGATATTGTCCGCACGGCGGCGGAGCGTTCTCGGGTAAAGATCCCACCAAGGTCGACCGTTCGGGCGCCTATATGGCGAGATACACGGCTAAAAACGTGGTGGCGGCAGGGCTTGCCAAACAGGTGCAGATCGAAGTTGCTTACGCCATAGGCGTCGCCAAACCCGTTTCCATGCACGTAGATACTTTCGGAACGGGCGTTTTGTCCGACGAGCAAATAGCCAAAATAATCGAAAAGGAATTCGACTTCCGTCCGCTCGCCATTATCGAAAAGTTGGGCTTGAGGGCGCCTATCTATAAGAACACGGCTTCATACGGTCACTTTGGAAGAAGCGAATTTTCCTGGGAAAAACTCGATAAGGTAAACGACCTTAAAAAGTATCTCCCAAAAAAATAAGTTAAACAAAAATAAACGCGCGTTCGGCAAAATATGCCGAACGCGCTCGTTTTATTCGGGTGTAAAAAGATTATTCCTGGGCTGCCGCTTTTTTCTCGCCGCCGTCGGAAGACATAAGACCTTTTATCTTCTTAACTACCGACTTTTGCGCCTTATCGAAGGTTTTTTTTACCTTCGGCACGTTGTTGATAAGCAGCGCTCCGCCGAGCATACCAAGCAAAACTCCCATATAAAACTGTTTATCCATAAGGTTCCTCCTTCTTTGGGTTACAAACCTTTCAACAACTATTATGGGAAGATACAGCCGTATTATGCAAAAAACCGACCGTTCGCTATTGGTAAACTATAAACGTAAAAACAGTTGAAAATACGAGTACAAAGTGATATAATCTTTGTATGAAATTCATTGGACCACATTATCATCCAGCTTTGGAAAAATATAAACACTGGCATTTTTATTTTTCAGTATTATTTTTATTGCTAAATGACGAGAATTGATTATGATTAACGATATTGAAATTAAGTTTATAAATGACTATATTATAAAAGTAAAAAGGGATAGGCTTTTATTTGAACTCGGTAACGAGAAAAGAAGAGAAAAGGCAATAATGCGATTTTCTCACGATGCCGAACAGTTTATCAATCCGAAGAAGATCGTTTATTGTGGGGAAACGTTGACTGAAAGAGAAGCGAATGATTTCTTTAAGAAAAACAAAAATAAAAGTTTTTATGTAGTGTCTACGGACAAGAAGGATGAGAGCGTTTTGCCGACCGAAACAGCTTTAACTTATTCCTTTTCAGAATATATGCCCGTAATTCTTATAGGTGAGACCTGTTCTTTTATAAAGTGCGAAAGTGAGTTCGGAAGTTCAAAAAAAATGATTCTGTTCAATCAGTTGTCGGCGAAAATGTTATAACACTAACGGGGTGTTGCAGTGTCGATACGCTTACGACGCTTGGGGCAACCATAAGATATATGACGGTAGCGGCGTAGAGGTGTTGCCGGCAGATAGCAATATAGGCAACGTCAATCCGTTCCGTTATCGCGGATATTATTGGGATAGCGAGTTTGGTTGGTATTATCTGAAAACCCGATATTACTACTCCGCTTTGTTTTTGCGACGCCCGAAAAAAATCACAAATGTAGGTTTGTCAAACGTGTCAGACCAAAATGATAATGAAAAATCAGTTGATAGTCTTTCCTTTTTTCCGTTCGTCAAGCGACTTGACAGATTCTGAACCATTATTTGATTGAATGCATAGTAACAACTGGAAAATCCTTTGTTAGTTTTTTTGTCGTGATTAAAATTTAACGTAAGGATTTTCTGATTGCTACTATTTTTTTATGCTTTTTTATTTCAAATCTATTGTAATCCTACACGTAAACTATAAACGTAAACGTAAAAACAGTTGAAAATACGAGCGCAAAGTGATATAATCTTTGTATGAAATTCATTTGCTTCGATATCGGCAATAAAAGAATAGGCGTTGCGGTCAGCGATCCGTTTATGTCAATGGCGCTGCCGAAGGAGACCTTTTTCCGTAAAAACTTTGAATCAGATCTCGTAGCCTTATCCGACCTTGCGAAAAAGGAGGGCGCAGACAGGATAGTTTGCGGGCTTCCGCTCAACGTCGACGGCACGGAGAGCCAACAAACCAAACTCACCCGCTCGTTTATCGAGGCGCTTAAAAAGGTAACTGATATCCCCATAGTCACGGCGGACGAAAGATATTCCACGCTCGAAGCGAGGCGTATTTTGATCGAAGGCGACGTGAGAAGGGAAAAACGCAAAAACTACGTTGACAGTATAGCCGCTTCGTTTATTCTCGAAGACTATATAAATAAACTAAAAAATTCAGGAGAAATATAATTATGCAAGACGAAAACATCGTTCAATTTTCTGACGAACAAGGCAAGGTTTATAACTTCTACCACATCGGAACTATAGACCACGCCGAAAAAACTTACGCGTTTTTCCAGGCGGCGGAAGAAGTCGAAGGCGTCAACCCCGATGAAGTTATCATCTACGAGTTGACCGACGACAACGACCTTCTTCCCGTTGAAGATCAAGCCGTTTTAGACGCCGTTTTCAACGCTTTTATGGAGGAAATGGAAGACGGTTGCGACTGCGAAGAATGCGGTCACGAACACCATCATCACCACTGCGACTGCGGTTGTGAAGACGAAGAGTAAAACCTTTTGTTTTTTACCCGAAAAGGAGAAAGATAATGGAATATCGTATGAAGATAGCGGGGCTTGAAAGAACGCTTCCGCTTTGCCCGCTCAACGACAAACTGTATATCGCCGGATTCGTTATGTTCGGTGATATAGAACTGACCGAAGCGTGCGCCAGAGAACTTATAAAGCGCGCTCCCGAGCACGACGTTATGATAACCGCCGAGTCCAAGGGCATTCCGCTCGTATGCGCAATGGCAAGGCAAATGGGCGTCAACAGGTACGTTTTGGCGAGAAAGTCGCCTAAACTGTACATGCAAAACGTAGTAAAATTTGACGTTAAGTCTATCACGACCGCAGGTATTCAGTCGCTCTATCTTGACGGCAAGGACGTTGAGTACCTTAAAGGTAAACGCGTTTTGATCGTTGACGATGTTATTTCCACGGGCGCTTCCCTTCACGCGCTCGAACAACTCGTAGAGACCGCCGGCGGAAAGATAGTCGGTAAACTTACCGTTTTAGCCGAAGGCGAGGCAGCCGACAGGGACGATATCGTTTATCTTGAAAAACTCCCGCTGTTCGACGAGCAAGGCAACGCTCTATAAAAAAATTCAAATCCATAATTAAAAGGCTTTGCGTTTTGCAAAGCCTTTTTCAATTTGGTTATTTGTTTTTTTTATTAAACGGCGATGGTGCTCCACATTTCGGATACGGCGTTTTGTCTTGCTCCGAAGTCCTTCATAACTCCGCAACGGTTGAGAGTATCTTCCGAGGGGAACATTGTTTCAATGAACATTTGTTTCCAACCTTCGGGAGCGTCGTCAAAAATGCCGTCCTCGTCGAGATCGTAGTATTCGTAAAGTTGATAGTACGCTTGGGCAACAGGGGAGATGCAACCCGCGTATTCGCTGTTTTTGACCGCCGTTTCCGTTTGGCAAAGGAACTTAAGGAAGTAGTTGGCGGCGGTGACGTTCTTTGCGTATTTACTTATAACGAAAGCGTCGATATACACGTTTCCGCCTTCTTCGGGAACGACGTACCAAAGGTCTTTGGAGCCTTCGTGAACGTTGCCGTTGTCGTCTTCGTATTCATTCATAACGTAGCCGGCGTCGCAGGACCACATGAGCGCTACCGCGACCTGACTTTTGCCCGAAGCCATTTCAAACTTGATGTTGTCAACGTCCCACACGGATCCGCTCTTTATGGCGGTCAGAGTGTTCTTCGCGCCGAGAATGGTGGCGTCGGTCGTGTCCTCGAAGACGGCTTGAACGGAAGCTTTCTTTTCAGAGCCTTCCTTTGTCATAAGGGTTTGCCTTTCGTTGTATATGCACGCGGCGACGTAGGCGTCGCGCATGGAGTCTTTAACCGACCTATGACCTTCGTATTTGTTTCCGAAAAGCGCTTCCCAACTTGTTATATGTTCGTTCGTTTTGCTGTAATCGTACACAAGCCCCAAGGTGCCGTACATATACGGAACGGAATATTCGAGCGTGGGGTCGTACTGACGGGAAGTCTCGATGTATTCTTCCTTGAAAAGCCCTTCCTCGGTAACGTCGATGACCGTCTTGTCGAGTTTTTGAACGAGATTTTTCTTTATCAGATATTCGACCATGTAGTCGCTCGGGCAGAGAAGATCGTAATCTTCCTTTTTGACTTCGACGTCGCGTTGAATGTCTTCGACCGCTTCAAAGGGTTTGAGTTTTACGGTAACGGTATTGCCCGTTTGCTCCTTGTACCATTCTTCAAATTCGGCGAAGATGTCTTCGTCCATATACTCGCCGGGAACGTAAAGTTTGAGCAGGTTCTCGCGGGGCGTTTCGGAGCATCCGGCAAGAGCCGAAAAACCGAACAAAAGCGTGGTGCAAAGCAATGCGCAAATTACTTTTTTCATTTTTGTTTCTCCATGTATTTTATTATCTTTGTTTTTCTTTTTTGTTCTTAATGACGTTGGTAACTATAAGTATCGCCAAAACCAAAACGAATATAATGGTCGACAGCGCGCGGATATCTTCTTTCAAAGTGTGCCTTATGCCCGAATAAACGTAGGTGGAAATGGTTTCTATCTCCGAACCCGCGTTAATTTTGGTTATAACGAAGTCGTCGAGCGAGAGCGTGAACGCAAGCGCAAATCCCGATATCATTGCTCCGAACAGTTGCGGCAGCATTACCGTGAAAAGGCTGCGCATAGGTCCCGCACCAAGGTCCATACTGGCTTCCAAAAGGTTGGGGTTGAGCTGTTTTAATCGGGGCGATACGGTCAGCATGACGTACGGCATGGTGATGACGGTGTGCGCTATGATGAGCCAGATCAAACTGAACCCTTCGGGAATTGTCACTACTTCGCGGATAATCAGCATCAACAGGAAAAATCCCATTGCCGTGACTATCTCGGCGTTTACGACGGTTATTTGCGAACTTGCTTCGACTATCGGTTTGACCTTTTGGCGCATATAGTGTATGCCGACGGACGCGGTCGTGCCGAGAACGGTCGCTAAGAAAGCCGATACAAGCCCGATAATAAGCGTATTGTAGGTTGCCGACAGCAACTTTTCGTTATTGAACAGTTGCGCGTATAACGCAAAAGTAGGCGTTCCGAACTCGCCGCCGACGTCGCGCGCGGTCGAGAAGGAATAGGCGATTATCATAATGAGCGGCAGGTAGACGGCGATAAGAACTATGATAAGAACTATCCATCTTACTATAAGCCAAAGGGCTGAACTGAATTTTTTCATTTTTTAGCCCCCTTCGGCGCCTTGTCGGAAGTGCCCGATATAAGGTTGCCTAAAAGCATTACGCCTATAACGAGAACGAGCAGTACGAACGAGAGCGCCGAGCCGTAACCGTAGTTACCTTGCTCGAATAGTTTGGCTATCTTCGCGCCGATAACGTTGGAATTCATATCGCCCATCATCATGGTGACCGAATACGAACTGAACACCGGCATAAACATCATGCTCACTCCGCTCACGACTCCCGGAAGCGACAGCGGAAGGGTGACCTTGAAAAAGGTAGTCGCGGGGTTGGCGCCGAGATCGCGCGAGGCTTCGACATAACTTTTGTCCATATTAACAAGTACCGTGTATATCGGCAATAGCATATACGGAAAAAAGTCGTACACCAAGCCTATGACCGCTTCGGCAAGCCCTTTTTGCATGCCTAACGTCGATAAAACCGAGTGAAGGGCGAATATCCTCAACATAAAGTTTATCCACATGGGGATTATAAACAGTAGGGAGAGTATCGCCATTTTATTGAAGGGCGACGACGCGAGAATATACGCGACGGGATATGCTATCAAAAGACATATCGCGGTAGATAGCGCGGCTATTCCTATTGTCTGCCCCATTTGGCGAACGATATCGGGGTCGGTAAAGACCTTGATAAAGTTATCTATCGTAAAACTTCCGTCCGCGCCCCTTAAAGCGTATACGAGTATCAGAAGCAGCGGAACCACTACGAATACTATCGTTACCGCAAGATAGGGGAATGCAAACGCCGTCGGGCGAAAGACCTTGGCTTTGTTTTTCATTCTTTATCTTCCTCGGTTTCGCTGTACGCAGTAAGAGTTATTTTTTCGGCTATCAGGTTGACGCCCACTCTATCGTCCATATCCCATTCGTCGGCGGTGTCGATATAAAAATCTTCGTCCGTGTCGGTGTAGACCTGAACCTGATAGTAGTTGCCCTTGTAGACGCTTTGCGTTACGTTGGCGCCGATAACGCCGTCCTCTTCGTCGTCGGTCAAAGTTACCGCGTCAAAGGGAACGTAAACGATAACCTGATCTCCTACGGCAAAGTTTTGAGTAGGTATCTCGAACGTTCCGCCGCAAAACGAAACGGCGTTTTCAGCCGTTACCTTGCCGATGTACTTATTGACGGTGGTTATCTTTTTCATTATGTGGATACTGTCGGGATTGACGGAAAGGGAAACTTGGCTGCCCACTTTGAATTCCGTCTGCGATTGAACGGTGAATTCGTAGTTTTCGGTGGCGACTTCCATTTCGTAATAGGTGCCTTTGAATACGGTGGATATTACTTGCCCGTCAAAATGCCCGTTGCCGTAGCCGTTTACAATGATAACGTCTTCGGGGCGAACGACCACGTCCACCTTTTCGTTTCTCTCGAAACCCTTATCAACGCATTGAAGCGATTTGCCCAAAAAGTTGATAAGATAATCGCGCTCCATTATGCCGGACAAGATGTTGGATTCGCCTATGAAGTCGGCTACGAACGCGTTGCTCGGTTCGTCGTATATCATCTTGGGGCGGGCTATCTGCTGAATAACGCCGTCGTTCATAACGACTACCACGTCGCTCATTGTGAGCGCTTCTTCCTGGTCGTGCGTGACGAATATAAAGGTTATGCCGAGGTTTTCGTGCATCTTCTTTAATTCGAGTTGCATTTCCTTACGCATTTTAAGGTCGAGCGCGCCGAGCGGTTCGTCGAGAAGCAAAACCTTGGGTTCGCACACTATCGCCCTTGCGATAGCCACCCTTTGTTGTTGTCCGCCAGAGAGCGAATTGACGTCGCGGTGACCGTAATCTTCCAGCCCTACAAGTTTCAAAGCCCTTTCGACCTTTTCCTTTATTTCGGCTTTAGTAAATTTTCTATG
>JAFVDA010000111.1 GCA_017478765.1 Clostridia bacterium | reverse complement strand
TTATTTGCATGCAATATAAATTTTTCGGCGCGGACACGCCCGCCGTATTCCCTTTGTCCGGCGCGTACCCGACCGACATGGATCAACGCAAACTATACGATCTTTTATCTCAAATCTGGTGCGAATATTCCTGCGCGCCGAGATACCGCGCGGAGTGGTCTGCGGACAACAAAACGCTCGGGCAATGCTCGATAACGGCTTTTCTTGTTCAGGATATATACGGCGGAGAGGTTTTCGGCGTGCCTTTAACGGACGGCGGCTATCATTGCTATAATAAGGTAGGCGAGGTCGTTTTCGATCTTACGAGCGAGCAGTTCGGGAGCGAAAAACTCGTTTACGATTGTTCTAACCCGCAAAGCCGAGCCGAACACTTTGCCCTATCCGAAAAGTACGAGAGATACCTTTACTTAAAAAATCAACTGAAATTAAAACTCGGCGTGTGAAAACTAAAAATATCCCCGCTTTTTCTTTTTGCAGAGTATACGAAAAGAAAAAGCGGGGTTTTTTATTGTTTTACAAGGTTTTTAAGTTGTATCGCTCCGTAAGGTCTTTCCTTCCTAAAAAGGTTCTCGACCAAGCGCGCGGCTTGCGCTCCGCACGAAGCGGCGATAGGCAATCCGCCCGGCGCCTGCTGCCATTGAGTCGCCAAAAACACGTTGTCGAGCCCGTCAACCTTCGAGCTTATCCGTCTTGGCAATACGTTAGAAGAAAACGCAAAACTCATAAACGAGCCTACGTCGCTCGATACGAATCTTTTATACGTTGCCGGCGTCCAGACGTCTAATAGCTTAACTAAGCCCTTTAGCGTTGGAAAGTTGCGCTCGATCGCGCGAAGAACGACGCTTGCGTAAAACTTCTTTTTGTCGGCGTAGTTGACGGCGTCGTTTTTAAGCTCTATAAACTGCCTGCACGCTCGCTCGCTTAAAAAGAACATAGATTGTATTACCGTTTGCCCTTTCGGCGCGAACGAAGGCTCGTGGGAAAACTCTCTTACGGCTATATAGTCGGTCATCAGCATATCCTTTTCAAGCCCGTCAAGGTCGAACACCACTTGGCCCCTGAAGGGCATTTTTTCAACGTCTTCCACCTTGAACGCGCATTGAAACGCCGAAAACCTTGAAAGTTTTTTGTCGTTATATAGTCTTTCAAACGCGGCTGGCAAAGGAAAATCGAGCAGTTTTTTGAAAGAAACCATCGGGTCGCACGTCAAAATAAACGCGTCGGCTGAAACGGTGCTGCCGTCCGAAAGAGTCGCCGAATACGCCGAACCTTCAAAGTGGTTTACGCTCTCTACAGCCTTGCCTAAAATGACGTTCCCGCCGAGGGATAGATAGTTCTTCTTTAAGCGTTCAGCCATTTTGAGCGAACCGCCCTTATACAGTCCGCCGTCCCTCCCGGTGAAAGCGGCAAACACCGCAATCAGCGCTATCGACGAGAAATTTTCCGTCAAAAATTTTGACAAAAACCCGCGTATAAGTCGATTATCAAACTTTTTTGCCAGTTGACCGCACGTTAGTCCCAAATACCCCGACAGCGCCAAATAGTCCTTTACGCGAGAAAATCCTTTGGATTTTTCGTCGTGGGCTTTTCCGCCCACGCCCATTATGCGCTGCATCGCTCCGACCGCTTTGATAAGCCTTTTTATACGCTTTTCGTCAGTAGGGGACGCGCTCAACATATCGTTTTCCAATTTGTCAAGGTCAATGGACAGCGACAACGTTTTTCCGTCAAGTTGATAGGAATACAGCGTTTGATTATAAATTATATCTTGGTCGTCAAACGCGCCTATATCCTGCCAAACCTTGTAATTACCGTCGTTTTTGTTGGTGCCCGTCAGCCAGTGAATACAGTTGTCGATATGGTATTCTCCCCTTTGCCAACCGGTAAGGTTGCCGCCCAGTTCAAAGTGTTTTTCGATAATTATCGACCTATAGCCCGACTTTTGCGCTAATATCCCCGCCGTAAGTCCGCTTACGCCGCCACCTATTATAAGTACGCTTTTCATATTATCTCTCCGAAAATTCTTACTTACGATAATTATTGACGGCGTTTTTGCTTTTTATTCGGGGGTATATATCTTATTGAAACGTGAAAACGCCCCGACGGCATTTTTAAGCCGTCGGGGCGTTACGTCGTATTAAGTTTATTCTTCTGCGCCCTGTTCTTCGCCCTCTCCACTGTCGTCGTCGGAAGCGGGGGTTACCGAAACGGTGGCTATTTCGCCGTCGTCGGTGCGCATGATGATCACGCCTTGCGTATCTCTGCCTATCTTGGATATCTCGGCGGCGTTTATCCTGATGATGGTACCCGTTTCGGTTATCATCATGGCGTCGTCCTCGGCGGTGACCAACTTCATGTTGACCAGCATACCCGTCTTTTCGTTGAATACGCCCGCTTTAATGCCCTTGCCGCCTCTTGTCTGCAAGCGGTAATCTTCGATATCGCTTCTCTTGCCGTACCCGCGGGAAGAAACGGTCAGAACGTCATAGCCGGGCTTATAGATCGCCATATCGACGACGTAATCGTCTTCGCCGAGTTCTATGCCCTTGACGCCTTGCGTATCTCTACCCGTCGCGCGGACGTCGGTTTCGGCAAACCTGATGCACTTGCCCATTCGGGAGGCAAGAATAACCTGATCTTCGCCCGTACTTAAGTTTACGCCGATGAGTTGATCGCCTTCTTGCAAGTTGACGGCTATCTTACCCGTCTTTCTGATATTCGCAAACTCTTTTATAGCGGTCTTTTTGATAAGCCCGTTCTTTGTTGCCATAAGGATATATCCTTCGGCGTCCTCGTTGCAGTCGAGCATGGCGGTTACCCTCTCGCCGTCTTCGAGTTGAAGAAGGTTTACGACCGCCCTTCCCCTTGCCGTTCTTTGCGCTTCGGGAATGGTGAAGGCTATCGCGGCGTACGCCTTGCCGTAGTTGGTGAAGAACAATATCCTGTCGTGAGTGGAGCAGACGAACATCTTCTCCACAAAGTCTTCTTCCTTGGGCTTATGGGCGGTTATACCCTTGCCGCCGCGGTGTTGAGACTGATATTCGCTGACCGGCAATCTCTTTATGTATCCGAAGTGAGTCATCGAGATAACTACGTCTTCCCTTGCGATAAGGTCGGCGTCCTCTATGCTGGACGGATCGTAAGATAGTTCGGTCTTTCTGTGACAGTTATATTTATCTCTTATTGCGATAAGGTCGTCTTTTATTATCTGCCTTACGCGCTCGGGTTTAGCCAGAATGTCGTTAAGGTCGGCAATGGTCGCGTCAAGTTCGGCAAGTTCCTCTCTCAACTTTTCCACTTCCAAAGAAGTCAGCCTTTGCAAGCGCATTTCCAGAATGGCGTTGGCTTGCTTATCGTCGAGCATAAACCTTTGCATAAGGTTGTCGGCGGCTTCGTACCTATCTTTGGACTTCTTGATGATTGCGATAACTTCGTCTATATCCGCAAGCGCTATCACCAGTCCTTTGACGATATGCTCGCGTTCCATGGTCTTGTTAAGGTCAAATCTCGTCTTTCTCTCGGTTACGTCTACCTGGTGTTTGACGTATTCGACGAGTATTTGTTTAAGATTGAGTATATTGGGTTCGCCGTCGACGAGCGCCAAAAGCGTAATGCCGTCGCTCGTTTGAAGTTGAGTGTGCTTATATAGCGTATTCAAAACGACCTGCGCGTTAGCGTCCTTTTTGACGTCGATAACGATACGCATACCCTGTCTGTCGGATTCGTCGTTGATGTTGGAAATTCCGTCTATCTTCTTATTCTTGACCATATCGGCTATGGTCTCGATAAGTTTTTGCTTATTGACCTGATACGGCAGTTCCGTAACGATTATTCTCGTACGCGTGCCGCCGTTGAATTCTTCGATCTCGCACTTGGAACGCAGAATATAGTTTCCGCGCCCCGTCATGTACGCCTGCTTTATGCCTGCGCGCCCCAAAAGTATGGCGCCGGTAGGATAGTCGGGGGCGGGGATATATTCCATCAACTCTTCGATGGAAACTTCCGGGTTTTCGAGAACGGCTATCGCGCCGTTTATGACTTCCGTAAGGTTGTGCGGCGGAATGTTGGTCGCCATACCTACGGCTATACCGTCCGAACCGTTGACGAGAAGGTTAGGATACCTTGCGGGAAGTACCGTAGGTTGCATTCTCGTATCGTCGAAGTTGGGATAAAAGTCGACCGTCTGTTTGTCGATATCGCGAAGCATTTCGAGAGCAAGTTTGCTCATTCTCGCTTCGGTGTAACGATACGCCGCGGGCGGATCGCCGTCGACCGAACCGAAGTTTCCGTGACCGTCGACGAGCGGAAGGTTTATCGAAAAGTCCTGCGCGAGCCTGACGAGCGCGTCGTAAACGGACGAGTCGCCGTGGGGGTGATATTTACCTAAAACGTCACCGACGATGGTCGCGCACTTCTTGTAAGCCTTATCGGGCGTCAAGCCAAGTTCGTTCATAGAGTAAAGTATTCTTCTGTGAACGGGTTTTAAGCCGTCGCGAACGTCGGGGATAGCCCTTGAAACGTTGACCGCCATAGCATACGCTATGAAGGACTTTTTCATTTCGTCGTCGACTTCAATGTTTATTATCTTGGTTTGTTCGAGAGTTTTCTTAAACTCTTCGGTAAGTTCCGGGCTCGATTGTTTTTTAGCCATAATCGTTCTCCTTAAACGTCAAGATCGGCAACGAGTTTAGCGTTTTGTTCGATGAAGGCTCTTCTCGGCTCGGCGTTGTCGCCCATCAAAAGGGTGAATATCTCGTCGGCTTTGATAGCGTCCTCCATGGTGACGCGTTTCATAGTTCTCGTGGCGGGGTTCATAGTGGTTTCCCAAAGTTGTTCGGCGTTCATTTCACCGAGACCTTTGTAGCGCTGTATCTCGCACTTGCCGTTTTCGGCAAGATAGTCGTTGAGTTCTTTGTCCGAATAAAAATAGGTGTCTACCTTGTTTTTGGTGACCTTGTATAGCGGCGGTTGCGCTATATAAACGTGCCCTTGCTCGACGAGCGGGCGCATATATCTGAAGAAGAAGGTCAACAGCAGTATTCTTATGTGACTTCCGTCTACGTCCGCGTCGGTCATGCAGATTATTCTGTCGTAACGAATCTTCTTAACGTCGAAGTCTTCCTGCATTCCGCCGCCGAACGCCGTTATCATGGCTTTTATCTCTTCGTTTTCAAGCACCCTGTTGACTCTTACCTTCTCTACGTTAAGTATCTTACCGCGAAGGGGTAGTATGGCTTGGAAACGCCTGTCTCTTCCTTGCTTTGCCGTGCCGCCTGCCGAGTCGCCCTCGACTAAGAATATCTCGCACAGTTCGGCGTTTTTCTCCGAGCAGTCGGCAAGTTTACCGGGAAGCGCTCCGCCCTCGAAGGCGCTCTTTCTCGTGGCTTCTCTCGCCTTTCTCGCCGCTTCTCTGGCTCTCTTTGCCGTGACCGACTTCAAGATGAGTTCCTTGGTGAGCGACGGGTTCTCTTCCAAAAACGTTCCGAACGACTCCTGCATGGCTTTGGCGACGATGTTTCTCATCTCGCTGTTGCCGAGTTTGGTCTTGGTCTGACCTTCAAATTGCGGTTCGGGTAGTTTGACCGATATGACCGCCGTCAAGCCTTCACGCACGTCCTCGCCGGATAGTTTCTCGTCGTCGTTCTTGATGATGTTGAGTTTTCTGGCGTATTCGTTGATGAGCTTTGAAAGCGAAGACTTGAACCCGTCAAGATGGGTGCCGCCCTCTTCGGTGTTTATGTTGTTGGCAAAGGCAAACACCTGTTCGACGTACGAATCGTTATACTGAACGGCTATTTCCACTATGTTGTCGCCGTAAGCCTTTTCAAAGTAGATGGGCTCGGCAAACAATACGTTTTTATTCTTGTTAAGGTCTTCGACGAAGTGGCGGATGCCGCCTTCAAAGCAAAATTCTTCGCTCTTTTCGGTCTCGCCGCGCATATCGGAAATTCGGATACGCAAGCCCTTATTAAGATAGCACAGTTCGCGAAGCCTGCCTTTGAGATTATCGTAACTGAACTCGATGGTCTCGAATATCTCTTTGTCGGGGAAGAAGGTGACCTTGGTGCCCGTCTTGTCGGAATCGCCCACTATCTTCAATCTTCCTTGCGGTATGCCGCGATTGTACGTTTGTTTGAAGACGTGCCCTTTTTGCTTGACTTCCACTTCCAGCCATTCGGAAAGAGCGTTTACGACCGAGATACCTACCCCGTGCAAACCGCCGGATATCTTGTATCCGCCGCCGCCGAACTTACCGCCGGCGTGCAGTTTGGTCAGAACGACTTCGACAGCCGAAACGCCTTCGGTATGGTGAATGTCGGTAGGGATACCCCTGCCGTTATCTTCAACGGTACACGATCCGTCCTTATTGATGCAAACGGTTATAAGGTCGCAATACCCCGCAAGCGCTTCGTCGATAGAGTTATCGACCACCTCCTGCACGAGATGGTGCAGCCCCCTCGTATCCGTCGAACCGATGTACATTCCCGGTCTTTTGCGGACGGGATCCAACCCTTCGAGCACCTGGATCTGCTCTTCGCCGTAATTGCCCTGAACCTTAACGTCAGCCATTGTTCCTTCCTGCCTTTAACTATTTTAATAAACTATATATAATAATATATTGTCAACATATATTATATACTAAATTATTTGATAAGTAAAGCGTTTTTGCTAAATTTCGGCTCAACTTTTTTGCGGTAAGCCGTTTTCGGACACTAAAAACCCGCTTGAACGCCGAGAAAGGCGATCAAGCGGGTAGGAACGCGCTCGTTATTATTTTGCCGTTTACAAGCCGATACGCGGCTTATTTCGACAAAAAGCGTTCGTAAATTTTCATTTCCGTCCTTGCAAGCCCCTTCAAAGGACACTCGGAAAGAGCGGCGTAATAGGTCTTTTCGAGCGCGGCTGCCCAAGCGGTCTCGCCCATAAAGCGCCTTAAAGATAGATGCGCGCGAAGATAGGTCAAACTATCTTGCTCGCAGTCGGTCAAAAGGGTTTTCAGCCCTTCTACTGCAGTTTGGTCTTTTTGAACGCAAGCGATAAAAATCTTTTCAAAAAGTAGGTCTATACGTTGATTATCGGCGTTTTCATCGGTTTTTTGGTATTCGTCGACAAGGTTTTTCGCGCCTTCGACGTCGCCCCTCTCGAGAGATAATAAAACTCGGTATTCGGGCGGAAGATATTGTATGGTCTGCTCGTCGAAAAGGTATTCGGCTACCTCTCCCATCGCAAGCCCGCTATATAATGCGCTCTCCGTTTTCAATAACGCCGCGCGTTCGTTAAACGCCGCTTGACCTTTTTTTGAAAGTAAAAGCCCGTCCGTTTGGTCAAACCGCCAAACGTAGTTTATGACCAGCATATACGCCACCGAAAGTGAGCCTATAAATACGAAATAATAGGTGAAATATCCGTAAAAAACAAGGCTTATCGCCATAGGAACGACCAGCGCAAAAAGCGAGCCTACAAGCCCGCCGACCAAAGACTTTAACAAGGTCTTTTCCGCCGTTTCGGGGCGCTTGCAAACAAAGGTCGTCCACCCGGCAAATCCCGACTTAAAGTCGAAAGTAAACCTTCTTTTATTCACCTTTGAAAACACCAAACCGCAAAAGGCTATCTCAAGCACCTTTGCTCCCGACAAACGGGCAAACAACGCGTGAAAGGTCTCGTGCAGGATATTATGAAAAAGATAGCAAGCGAAAAGCCCCGCCAAAGCGTAAAGCGCGGAGAGGACGTAATCGGGCAAAGTCGGCTCGTCGATAAGTTTAAGCCCCGCAAAATACGCCGGTATTGCGAGCGCGGCAAAGCAAGCGACCGTATACGCCGTAAGTATTTTGTTTGTGTTTTTACGTTTCATCAGTATCTCTCAATTTCAGGTTGTAGTAGCCGATGAGATTGTCGCTCTCGGAATTGACCATTCTATCGAGCCCGAGATATTCCAGCACGACGTCCAGAATAAGCGCGCCGCCGGCGATTATATCCGTTCGCTTTTTCTCAACGCCCAAATCGATAAGTTGCTCGGCGGAAAGCGTGAAGAACTTGTCCGTCAAACGGTCAAGGTCGGTTTTCAAAATGACTTTACCGTCGGTGTCACGCTCGATGGCGGAGTGAGTGAGCACGCTCGCAACGCAACTCGAAGAACCGCCTATAGCGGTCAATAGTTCGATTTTCGGCACGTCGCCGTAGGTTTTGACTACCGAGCGAACGTATTCGCGCATGCTCGCCTTATCGCCCTTATATAGGTCGGTCACGACAACCGCGCCGATAGGGAGCGATTTTTGATATTCTATCCTGCCGCCCGAGCGAACTATCAATTCGCTCGAACCGCCTCCCACGTCCAAAACGGCGCCGTCGGCGTCGCCAAAACACCCCGTTAGCGCCAAAAGCGCTTCCGTTTGCTCGCTGACAACGTCTATTTTTACACCCGTTTGAGCCAAAGTTTGCTTGACGAACTCGCTTCCGT
>JAFVDA010000110.1 GCA_017478765.1 Clostridia bacterium | reverse complement strand
TATCGGGCAAGAACCTGTCCGTGATGTACCTATCGGACAGCGTTGCGGCGGATATCAAAGCGCCGTCGCTTATCTTTACGCCGTGGAATACTTCGTATCTTTCCTTGATGCCGCGCAGAATGGATATGGTGTCGGCAACGGTGGGTTGATCGACCATGACCGGCTGAAATCTCCTTTCGAGCGCAGGATCCTTTTCGACGTATTTGCGGTATTCGTCCAGGGTAGTAGCGCCTATGCAGTGCAGTTCGCCGCGCGCGAGCATGGGCTTTAACATATTGCCGGCGTCCATCGCCCCGTCGGACTTACCCGCCCCAACTATGGTGTGCAATTCGTCGATAAACAGTATTATGTTGCCTTCGCTCTTTCTGACTTCGGCAAGAACGGCTTTCAACCTTTCTTCAAATTCGCCGCGGTATTTTGCCCCCGCAACGAGCGCGCCCATATCGAGAGAAAATATTCTTCTTCCTTTAAGCGACTGCGGCACGTCTCCTTTTAATATTCTCTGCGCCAAGCCTTCGACGACGGCGGTTTTACCTACGCCCGCCTCACCGATAAGACAGGGGTTGTTTTTGCGCTTTCTCGACAGTATCATTATGACGTTTCTTATCTCTTCGTCACGTCCGATGACCGGATCGAGTTTGTTTTGACGGGCATGCTCCACAAGGTCCTGACCGTATTTGTTAAGTACGTCGTAAGTGGACTCGGGGTTGTCGCTCGTTACCCTTTGCGAACCCCTTATATCCTTCAACGCCTTCAAAAAAACCGATTTTTTTACGTTTGCTTCCGTCAGCGCCTTTTTGACTTTTGCCGAGCCTTTATCTATAAGCCCCAAAAACAAATGCTCGACGGAAACGAACTCGTCCTTCATATCGGCTGCCGATTTTGCCGCGCCGCTTAAAACATCCATAAGCGCTTGCGAAGTGTATCCGCCGCCGCCCGTTTGCTTGGGAAGCGCCGCTATAAGCCCGCTAACGCGTGTTTTTAACGTTTGCGCGTCTACACCCGACTTTTGCAAAAGGTTAGAGATAAAACCCTCGTCATCGTCTAAAATGCTGAACAAAAGATGAAGGTCGTCTACTTCGGGATTGCCGTTTTCCCTGGCTATACTCGCCGATCTGTTGATTATCTCGGCGCTTTTTTGAGTGTAATTGTTGGTCATATCTTCATCCCTCCTATATTCAAATTTCCGTATCACCAAACAGTGAAAGGTAATATTTTTCAAAATCTTTTTTTGTCGTTTCGCCGTAATTTGCGACGTATAAGTTTAACAGTTTATCGAACGCCTTGACGTATTCGGTTATCGCAACGGATAGTTTATCCGCCGAATACGCCGAAAAATCGAGCGAGCGAACGAACTTGCCGCTGTCGACGTCGTATCGCGCCCTTTTGCCCATTGATTTTTCCGTCTCAATAAAGTCGTTAAAAAAACTATCTGTAATATCAAGCAACGCCGAGTTTGTCGTTCTGAGCGTAACGCGCAACTTGCCGCGCCGCTCCATGCCGTCAAGTTCGACCGAGTACGTCACCCTCGGACTGTACTTATATTCGAGAGAACCCAAAAAGTCGACGCTCGACTGCTGACGGCGTTCGACTTTAAGCCCGACCGTCGGGCGCAGATAGGAAAATATCTCGTCGAATATCGATTGAAGCCTTTTGGTCGGCGTATCCAAGCCGAAGTGCTCGGCAAGAAGTTCGTTTATATATTGCGACCTCGATACCCCGCTTTGAAAACTTGCTCCGTCAACCAGTTTGATAAGCGCGTCGTCAAGCATAAGGCTATACATTGTCTTCATAAGTGTTCCCTTCCTTTTTATTTCAACTTTATTATACTCCGTTATAATAATTTGTCAACTGATTTATATAATTTTTCTTACAAATTATTTAATTTTTTTATAAAATTACATTTTAATTATATCGCTTGAAAAACCATTTTATACGAACGATGACGATTATTGTTTTTAACTCGCAAAAAAATACTGAATTATTTTGAAAAACGCTATTGACATCACGATATTTTTTTGTTACAATAACCTTGTATAAAGGTTTTTGCGGGAGGTCGATATGATAGTTTTTGAAGCGTTGTTTATCATCGGGCTGTTGCTACTCGGATTCGGCGCCACCTGCGAATACGTTTTCGGCGGGCTTATCAATATCGTCGGGATAGATACCATAATGAACGTTTTGATTTTCATAGGCGCGTACATGGTCATTTTGTTCGGCATAATACTGGCTATCGAAAAGGCTACGAGAGCCACGCGGCTGAACGCCAAAGCGGCAATGGAAGAAACCAAAAAACGCAACTTCGTCCCCACGCAAACCGATGAAACGATGATCAACGAAGTCGAACAGGTCTATTGCTTGGATCGCGACGACGAAGACGTTCAGAAATGATTTCATAATATAATAATAGGATTTAGGATCTGCAAAAACGCCGATTTTTTTTGTTGTAAAAAAAAAACACCGAGAATTTTACGCGCGGCTAATCGCAATTTTACAAAAAACATTGTCAGGGAACCCGATTTGCCGAATCGTTGGAAAAACGGCGATATCTGACCTAGCAAAGTGCATTTCGTGCAATATGTGTTACTGAGCACCCGGACATCAATGTATTTTTAATTTAAGTAGATAAATAACGGTATTCTTTTGCACTATAGTGTCGCAAAATGAAAAAAGCAGACAAAAAGCCCCGCCCATGTGTGGGCGAGGCTTTATTATTTACAAAAGTAATGATAATATTCGAGTGCTAAGCGGCGAAAGCCGTTCTCGACCGATAGTAGAGTTCCCTGCCTTGCCGAAAAGCGCGTATCGGCAGGGCAAGTATAGTGAAATGGCGCGTTAGTCGTTAAACGATCGTCTTATTTGTGGGTAAGACCGGTGAGTTTTTTCAAGGTCTCGTGGCTTGCAAGTTTAGCAAGTCTCGACAAAAATTCGCCTGCGTAATAACGATAGGTGTCTTCCGTATCGGCGACGAAGAAGTGATCGAGTTCGAGATACCCTTTCTCGGTCACATATGCCTTGAAGAACAAATTGTCGTCGTTAAAATCGTTGATAAGACTCAGTACTGCAGGGCTTTTTTCGATCTTATCGAATACGGCTCTAAACCAAGCGCCGCCGCCCGGATATGCGTTAAAGAAAACGTAAACGCTTGCCGTTCCGCCCAAAGTAAGGTTGGCGGAAGCGGTAGATCTCTTGCCTTCGTCGGCGATCTCGTAATCGAAGTTAAGTTTACTGAAGTCTCCGGACGATATGTCTTGCTTCATATAGTCAAGGGCTCTTCTGATATCAATGCTCATTTTTTGTTTCTCCTTTAATAATTATTATGCGCTTTTTTTTGAAAACGATCGAGCGTTTTTCTTTGAATAGATCGGTCACGGTCGGTCAAACGCCGTGTTTTGCTGTTTTGAAATTATTGTTTTCCTTCAACCCGAACGGACGAATAGGACTTTGACGTTCGAGCCTTAAAAGTAAACTGTTTTATCGCCTTATCGCAAAGATAACGTCTTCGGCTATCTTATCTTTTTCGGCGTAGTAAGCCTTATACTTATCGTATTCGGCAAACAGTTTATCTATTATTTCCTGCGTCTTTTGAAGGGCTTCCGCCATGCGCGCGGCGACCGCCTTACGCTTTTTGGCGTTCCCCGCCCTTATCGCGAAAAAGCCTATAAAAAGCCCCACGCCAACAACTGCGAGCAGTCCCATAAGTATGAGATCGGGTATATCCGTTCCCATAAAGACGAATACGGGTATGATAGCCAGGATACTTAATATAGAGAATACGAGGCTTACTATCGCGCCCGTATCCTTTATGGCTGCGATCTGTTTTTTGCTTCTGTCCTCGTAATACTCCTGCGCCTTGCGTTTTTCGGTCGGCTTATTGTTGAAGTTGATATAGGTGGAGTACTCCTTGATTACTGCGGGATGCACGTCGGTATATCTCGAACGGTAATCGTTAAAATAACTTTTTGCGGAATCTTCGACGAACGAGCGGCACAGTATAAACATATTGCTTTTCGCAAGGTCTGATACTTCCGCCGACATATCTCCGAAAAGCCAGTCAACGCACTCGCGCATAAAGTTGAAAGGCGAAACTTCGTAAGTCTTTATCGCCTTGAACGCTTCTTCCGTCTTGGCTAAATCGCCGACGTTTTCGATTATAAGTTCGTTATAACGTATCTCGTCGGTATAGGCGCGTTCCTTTTTGTCGGGAGTGTCCAAAAGGTTTGACAAAAACTTTTCGATATAGACGTAGCCTTTACTTCTCGGCACGTTGTTGGATCTTTCGACGACTTCTAAAATGACCTTATTATCGCGAGCCATCTCCAAAACGGTCGACAGGGTTTTATAATCTCTTAAATACGCTCTCATCGCGCCGGACTCGAAGTCCAACTTTTCCGAATCGAAGTTGACAAGTTTTTCCTTTATTTTGAGAACTATCTCCTCGCGATCGTTCATAGCGAGCGACTTATCGTACTCTTCGATCAAAAACTCCACTATCTCTTTAGCGAAGGGATCGGAAGCGTCGTTTCTTAAGTTTACCGCGTGAAGAAGCAGCAAAACTATGGGCGCGTCCTCGCCGGTCTTGGGCATTTTACGATATAATCTGAACCAAGCAAGCGCGGCGGACTTTCTTCCGAACAATAAATTGAAGGACATAAAGAACAGAACGGTTTGCCGCTCGTCGAGTTCCATCGCCTTCATAATAGCCCTTTCGGCGGCGCGTTGGTCGTCTTCACGCCAGTGCATTATGGCAAGCATCGCGCATGAAAGCCAAAAATCCGGGGACTGAAGGTGTTCCTTCTCGACCGATTTGAAGATCATCTCGTTGCTTACCATATCGAGACTGACGTTATCGATAAACGCGCGGACTATCTTCCTTACCATGCGGAAGTTGGCAAACTCAAACTATATCTTGTTGGTTAGTTCCCTTATCTTTTTATTAGCCGTTTCAACGTTTTTGAATCCGCGGTACAAAACGGCGATATTCGCCTGCTCCGCCATGACCGAATTGAATATATCGTCGGCGTAACGCATGACGTCGGTAGACTGGTTCAAATGCCCGGTCGCGCGGTTTCGGCTTTCGATAAGTCTATTTGCATTGTCGGAAGTCGTATCGGCGATATCCTGCAATTCGCCGCGCATACGCTCGTTCTCACGCTCGAATTTATCGCACTCGCGCTCCAAGGCGTTGGCTTCGCTGCGCACCTCGCGGGCTTCCGAATTATAATGGCTTATTTGCGAACGAAGTTCGCTGTTTGCTTCGGCGTAAGTCATACGCTTATCTCCTTTTTGGATACGTTGATAGCCCTTTCTCTGCCCCAAGCGCGGCAGCTTTCAACGATTTCGGGATTACTTTTTGCTATTGGCACTATCCCGCCGATCTGCTCGATTATCATATCCACGGTCACCTTGGTT
>JAFVDA010000109.1 GCA_017478765.1 Clostridia bacterium | reverse complement strand
TTGGCGGCTATGGTGTCGGGCGGAACGTGTTTTTTAGTCACTCGCCTTTTGGTAAGTTTCATTCCGCCTTCGCCGTCGTCCTGATATTCTTCGACGACTTCCTTCGCGCTGTAACCGACCGCCTTTTTGGTCAGCGCGTTTTTTATTTTAATTTCGCTGTCGTTCACTTTCTTCTCCTTTTGAGTTTTCTTATCAACCGCTCCTTGTCAAGTTCAATGACCGTTTTTTGCCGTTCGGGCGGCTTGTTTTCGGGACGGGAACAAATAAAATATCTCAACTCGTCCAGACAGTGGTCGTCCTTTTTGACGGGCGCGTCCTGGTTTTTCCAAAAGTATCCCTTTATCTCCCTAATAAGATTGACGCACGATGAAAATATAAACAGTTTTCGGCTTTTAAGGTATTCCTTAACTCTCGCTATCCCGGTAAAAAGGTCTTTGTTGACTCTCGGGTCGACGGCTATTCCTTGCTCGAAGAACAGTTCGGTCACGCTCTTTACCCCCGATAACGTCCGCTGGTTTGCGGCGCTGTCGATAAGAGAGTGAAGTCTGCCGAACGAGTCGGTCTTCCATTTGAGGCGCTTGGCGATAGCCTTTATCATCTCGGCGTGATAGGATAGTTCCCTGCCTGCTTCAAAGTGTTCGGCAACGACGTAAACGTTTCCGTCGTAGTCGACCGCGTAAAAGTGACAGGCAAGCGGATTATTAAGCCCCGGGTCGATGGAAATATCCGCCTGCCACTCGGTCGGCACGGGAAACGGCTCGATAACGTGAACGTTCTCGTCAAACTCCTTGTAAACAAGTCCGCTCGCCACCGAAAATCTTCCGTAACGACGGGCTTCCAGAGTTTCGTCGGACATACTGTCGTTGAGTTTTTTGACCTCTTTTTTGTCGAGATAGGGGTTGTCCGCCCATTCCATAAACTCGTACCAGACTTCTTTCGAGCCATATTTGTTCATGTAAATTTCTTCGTAAATAAAGGTCATTCCTTTTAAGGGCGTCATCGTTCCGAAAATATCGCCCGAACGATCGAGTACGCGCATTTTACATTCGTCGTAAACGTCTTTCGGGGGTTCTTCGTCAAACCACACGAAATCGAGCGACGCGCCCTGAAACTTTTCCCTTCCCTGATCGCAACTCTTAAACCCTATCGTCGAAGTCTTTCCGAACACGTTTTTGACGATAATAAGGTCAATTACTCCGTTTTCAAGGTTGTCGCGCCTGCCTTCGCGCATTACCACGTCCTGTATCCAGTCGGGATTTAGGTATGAGAGTATCTTTTTTTGCGCGACGTCCCTTTGCACCTGAGAAGACAGCGACACCACCCAGCCGCTCACGCTCTCGCGGTTTTTGCGATAGGGGTGTATTCCTCTTGCCATGTACACTACTTCCACCGCGCCGCACTCGGTTTTTCCGCTTCTGTTGCCGCCGAATACCCAGCGGTTTTTCTTTTTGCACTTGTGAAAGGCTATTTGCTTTTTATGCACCTTTTTTCCGCTGTTATAGCGGGAAAGCCTGTCAAAGTTTTTTCTTCTCGCCTGCTCCCGCTCGATGAGCAAGATCCTTTTAAGTTCGTCGCCCATAATATTCGACTTTCCTCACGATTATTTTTCAAATTACCTTAAAATCCGTCCGCCATCGCTTGTTATAATTGTTGTTACCATGAAAAAGACCGTAGCCGTACTTATCATATTTATATCGATTGTAACTTCGGGATTTATACAAACCGCGAACAGGTGTTACGCTTTAAGCGAAGGGCAAGCCATGATCGTCAACGATACGCCTTTATATCTCGACGCAAGCGGTCGGATAGAGAAATTTTATCTCGATAAAAGTTACTTTTTGACGGTAACCGACGTTTTCGGCGAATTTGCAAAAGTTATTTTTATGGACGGAGTCGCCGATTGCCCTAAAATCGAAGGTTACGTTAAACTTATCGACCTACTGTTTTTTGATTCCCCCGTATCCGACGCGTATCCCGACGTTATCGTAAAACCCACCGTTGACACCGTCCTGTTTGCCGACGGTTCGGCTTCAAAGCCGAAAGCGGTTATCTCCGTCGGCTCCGACGTAAGATATTTGGGCAGTTACGGTCAGACGGAAAAACTTATCTACGTTTACTTTGACGGAAACGTCTGGTACGCCAAGGCTAACGACTTTGAAACGTTCACCGTTCCGCTCCACCCCGAATATCTAAAACTTCGTCAAGCCGACGTATCGAGCGAAGACAAATCGGATTTTAACGCCGATCCCGATAGCGTCTCTCCCGCCGACTCGACCACCGTCGTCATTATCGCCCTTTTGATAATAATAGGTCTTGCCGTATTGTACTTTATCGTCAGACCGGATAGGTTGGTCGCAAAAAAGATACCATACGACGACGAAGAATAATTTCGTTCAAAATATCTTTATATCCCGTTCGCTCGTTAGAAAATCAAGCCTCTTGATTTTTACGCCGAGCGAGCGGCTTTTTTATCACCGCTTCCCGTAAAGATGTTAAAAGCCTTTTTTACTGAAACGCTACTTCTTTTTCTTTTGGAAGCGGCTTCTTCGTCAAACAGCACCTTAAAATACGTCATTCCCATAAAATCCCGTTCAAACTGCTCGTCGGAAACGTTAAGATAAGATAAAAACTTTTCGATCTTTTTAATAAGTTTAACCTGTTTCCTAAAGTAAGTCCTCTCGGTAAACTTAAAGGGCGTTCTCGGCATTTTTCCCGCATACTTAAACAAAATAAGGTCTTTTTCAAGATCGGTAAGCCTTGAGAATAATACGTCCAACTTACGTTTTAGATCAAAGAGTTTTTTTCTTTGTTCCATTCTCGATAAAAGTTGTTCGCAAAAAACCGCCGTATCGGTCGGATAGTAGGCAGAATTCAAACATCTTATCGTATAGTTTTTTCTCTCGGTCTCAATTACGTTTTCAAGAAACGGATAGGCTTTCATAATAATTTTAGAATACTTCATTTAATAAATTTCACTCCCGCTTGGTTGTCTAAATTATAATATCAATGTGGTGCAAAATAAAGTGATAACTGACAATTTTGTACAAAATTAGACAATATTCGTTCAAAATTCGCTTTTTATTCAACCGTTCGGTGTTGTTGAAAACAAAGTTTTCTCGAACAAATGTTCTAAAAGTATTTTATCACCCGTTTTGGTCAGGATTTGTCAACTATGACCATTTTTGTAAAAAAATTTTTTCTTTATATACGCTGTCGACCACAAAGTTAAAAAAAATATTATAAATCGTTGAAAACCTCGGGTTACTTATGATATAATTAGATAAATATGAAAACGTTGAGAAGAAATTTAATAATAATATTTGTCGCGCTCGTATTCGCGCTATCTTTTTTTGCCGCCGAAAACGCGGCGTTTTTAGTCGTTTCAGCCGATACGACCGAGAACTACGACGTACAAACCGATATTGTTACGCCGAGATCGTATCTTGAATACCGAACGCTTTCCGCCCCTTTGGACGTAGCGGTCAGCGACGATTATTTCATTATAGCCGAGAGCAACAGGCTTACGGTCTATCACGAGAACGCCTTTAACTATTACGATCTCCCAGCCGAATATAATCTATCTAAAATCGCGCTTTACGGCGACTATTGCCTGTTCTTGTCGACTTCGAGTTTGTACTTTATGGATCTGACGAGCGGCGATATTTCCGAAACGGACGTCAACGTAGCCAACTATTTTTCCGTTTACGGCGACACGCTCGTAACCAATCCTTCAAATTCAATATATAAATACACTATCGTCAGTTCAGACGACGGTTTGACTTTCGATCGTTTGACCTCCTATCGCTCGCTCGAGACGGACGCGCAAAAAATAACGGTCATCAGCGGAGATAAGATATACTTCTTTAACGAAAGAAAGATATTCCCCTTCGACTTTACGAGTTACGTAGGCGAGCGGATAACCGAAAATCTCGATCAGATACGTTACACCGCCACCGACGGCGAAAACCTCTATTTTACTTCTGAATTCGGCGTATACAAGGTAGTTCCTTCGACGGGGGTGGTCGAAAGAATGGTCGCCTGCCAAAAGGAAGAGGCGCTTTATAACCTCGTAAACCCGCAGGGCGCGTGCTACTTCGACGGATACTTATTCGTTGCCGACAGCAGGCTCAACTGCGTTTACAAAATCGACCTTTCCACCGGCTCGATGACCGACTTTGCCGTAACGGACAGAGGAGACGGCGCCAACAGAATAAACTCCCCGTCCGACGTCTGCGTGGACGGCAACGTGGTTTACGTTCTCGAATCGGACGAAATAAAGGCTTACGATACTAAAAACGATACGTACTCCTCCTACTCGCTCGACGGCTTCAACGGCGCCAAGATATTCGATTTCGCCGATAATCTGGCGCTACTGTGCGACAGTTCAAACCTGTTTTTATTAAAACTATCCGAGAGCGGGCTTTCTTCCGTTACGATAAACAGCGACACGGTAAACTTCAAGAACGTGACAGCCGTCGCCTCTTACGAAAACGATTTTTACTTTATCAATAACGAATCCATAAACCTTGCCATGACGGCAAGAATATATAAACTCTCTACTTCGGACATGAAAATAACGCCCGTGGCGAGCATAGAGGGCTTGGGCGTAGACCTAACGTTTGATATATTCGGCAATGCGTTCGCCTGCGTTTATTCCTATCAAAGCTCGACCTATCTGACGTATAAACTGTCCGCCGCGACCTTCGCGTTCGATCAACCGATATTCTCCGTAAGCGAGAAACCTTCGGCGATATTTACCGACGTTGAAGACGGTGTGTTTATGCTTATAAACGGAGCGATAACGGCTTATAGTCAAGTAAACGACGGCTACGAACAAACGGCGCGTTTTGATTTGAGCATATCGGAAAACCTTCCCGACGATATTCAGGTTAAAGATATTGCGCTCATCGACGGAGATAATAAGGTTTATTTTTTAACCGACGTCGCGCTTTTGACCTGCGATAAAGATAGCGCGCTCGGAATGATGATAAAAACCCCGTCGAAACTTCCCGTTCCCGAAACCTACTCGATAGATCTTAACGAAACGGTCACCGTCTGCACGGTGAACGACGGCGCAAAACTGTTCAAAATAGACCTTCCGTCTGTCGGGGCGGACGGCAAAGCAACGACCGAATATTTCGATTATCTCGACTTCAAAACCAACGTCGGAAGCAGAGATTACCTGCTCGTTGCCGAAAACGAAAGATACCTTATAGTTACCGACGGCGTTGAATCGGCGATAGTAAGAAGATCGGACGCTTTCCTTAGCCTTCTTGAAAAATCCGTTCCGACGACGAGAGAAGCGTTTGCCGTCGATAATTACGGACTTTACGCCTACCCCGTCGTCGACGATTACTTCAAATGCGGCTTGGTCACCGAAAACCAAAGGTTGACAATAGAATATTCCGTTACGGTAAACGGGCTGCGTCTTTATATGGCGACCGACGGAGAAGACAAAGGGTATCTTCCAGCAAGTCTCGTAAAACCTGCCGTGGCGACCGACAATTCGCCCGTAGAATACTACACGATAAAGATAGGTAAATCGGGCGCAAAGGTGTATTCGGACAAAAAGCTCACCGAGCAGATAGGTTTTATTGACGGCGAAACGACCGTTTACGCCATAAGGCAAGAAGACAAGGTCATCTTAATAAAATTCGGTGAAGGAGAAGGATATATAAACTCCGACGACGCAAAACCGTCCACCTACTATTCGGTTCGTAATATAATAGTTATTTCGGCATTGTTCGTAGGGTTGTTCGTAACGGTAGTATATCTCATCCGCAACAAAGTGTTTAAGCGCAAGGAAGACTGAAAAAGCGCAAAAAAAGTCCGCTTGAAGCGGACTGCCCTCTCGGAACGCATAAAAATAACGGTGTAAGTCAGGCTAAAGCCTTCTTACACCGTTTTTCTTTTGAAAAACACTTTTATTCTCGATAAAAACCTATAAAAATAAATACGAATGACTTTGAAAGGATAAAAGCAACTGAGCCTTACGGAAAGCGGGGCTTTGACATAATACATATTGATGTATTTTCCGTTACGGTAAACGCCGTCCAGAACGCCTACCACGTCTTTTACGTTTATGGGCGCGTCGTCGTGAAGATTGTTATCCCCCGCCGTTATAACGACGTCGCCTTTCAACTTAACCACTCTATGTAGAACGTAAACGTTTTCCCTTTCGTAAAACAGAATACAATCGTACTTTTTAATTTTCTCGGTCGGGCGTTTGATTATCACCGTATCGGTGTCCTTGACGAATGGAAACATACTCATACCCTTTGGGTTTATCGAGATTATGCCACCCGCCTCGAGCGCCTTGCTTATCGATAAGTGTTCGGACATTTTATTCTATAACTTCGGCCTCGGAAAGTTTTGCGATGAATGCCTCGCAGGACTTTTTAGCCCTGTCGTAATCGACGTCGTAAACGTCCATAAGGCTTTGAATAAGCCCTTCCATGTCGGCGCCTTCGGATAGCGCGAGCCACAAAACTTTTGCAGATTCGTTCAAGGTGATAACGCCCTTGAAGTTGTTGGCTTGTTTTCCGACCGCAACGACTACGCTGGCGTCGCCCACGTCTTTCAAAATAAATCCTTCTTTAACCTTCATTAAAAGTTTCCTCCAATAACCGACGAATATTCCTTGCGGAATCGGTCGTGTCCGTACAATATATTTTACACACTTTTACGCTTTTCAAAAACCTATCGAGCAAATTCAACAGTTTTAATTGTTTTTCGGTATCGCTAAAGCCGAGCGTTTGCGTCAAAAACAGCGGGATAGCCTCGTATGCGGAAATTTTCTCCACCCGCTCGCAGTCGCCCCTATGCAAAAAGCATACGTACTCGACGGGAGCGCTGATATTTTGCCCGAGCCTATGCTTGCCGTTCCAAGGCGAGCCGTAAACGAAAACTCCGTCGTCCTTGATGCGAATAAACGGCTTATCGTCGTTGACGTACTCCACTTCGTCCGGAAAGCATTCCTTCCAGTGTCTTGAATGAGTGGACTTACCCGTTCCGCTTTGCGCCGTAAACACAATCGCTTTACCGCCGACCGTTATAGTCGAACTGTGAAAGATAAATCCGTCTTTATCAAGCAAATAGGTTGAAACGGCTTTATGGATGAGTAAAACTTCGACCCAGCGTTTATCCTTGCATAAAAACGCCTCGAAGCCCTTTTCAACGTCCGCTTCGGAAATCTCAATAACCGTTTCCGCAGGCTCGTCCACTTTGAACTGTCTGAAAAACCCGCTTACTTCCGGACTTAAAAATCTTATTTCAAAAACCGTTTCGGCAAAGCAATAATTTCCGCTCATAGGTTAATTATATAACTTTTTTTATCGGCTGTCAATACTAAAATCAAATTATCGGCGTTAAAGGTCACACAATCTCTTGAAGATACTCGTTAAACGTCTCCTTTTTGATAAATTCGCTTTCCAAGTCAAACGAGTCCACGTTCTCGTACGCCACCACCTTCGACACGGAAACTTCGTATGCGGTCAAGGTCTTAACGTCGGTCTCAGTCCGTTTTTGATACTCTCTCGACTGTATTCTTCCGACAAGCGCGACCTTTTCGCCCACATCGATCCCGCGAACAAATCGGGCGTTTCTGCCCCAAGCGATGCATGGAATATAGTCGGACTTATTGTACGCCCTGTTGACAGCCACTAAAAGATCGCATATTTCGCGATTAAACGGCGTCGTCCTGTATATTGGCGGCTTACAAATATATCCGGTCAGGATAATGTTGTTGGGGTTTACCGAAAAGTCGAACGGCGCCATTTCGCGAACGAAAACGGTAAGCATAAGTTTGCTTTTGCCGTCAACCATCTTATTATAACTTCTGAATTGTCCGATGAGCGATATACTTTCGCCCACTTCCAGTTTTTCCTTTTCGATAAGTCTTTCGGATATGGTAATGGGAAGAACGTCTTCCTGTCCGGAAAGGCGTTTGACCGCCACGTCCATCTCGTAAAATCCTTCGCCGTAGACTTCGTGCGAAAATCTCTTCTCGGTGACGATAACGCCCCTTAAATACACTTTGTTGCTCGGTTTTTCCATAAATAGTACTCCTTAAACGTTTATTTGATGTTGTACGCCGTTTGCGTTTATCTCGTAGTTTTCCTTGTAAATAAGTTCGGATATCGGCTTAAAAGTAAAGCCCTTGACCTTTAACGCTTCGAATATGAGCGGAAGCGCCTTGGCGGTATTTAGCCCGTTGTTGTGGCAAAGTATTATCGAGCCCGATTTTGTCTTTGATATAACTCTCGTAGCAATTTGCTCGGCGGTCAGGTCTTTCCAGTCAAGACTGTCGACGTCCCATTGTATAACGTGTAACCCCGCCTTTTTAGCGGAAGATATCACGGTATCGTTATACTCTCCGAAAGGGCATCTGAAAAGTTCGACCTTTTTACCCGTAACGCTCTCGATAAGTTTTGTCGACGATAAAAGTTCTTCCGTTATAGCAGCCTCGGTGAGTTTGCTCATGTGCGAGTGGGTGGCGCTATGCGTACCCATTTCATGCCCGTTTTCGACGATTTTCTTGCAGTATTCGGGGTACTTTTCAACCCAGAACGAAACGGCGAAAAACGTGCATTTAACGCCGTAATCGTTCATCGCTTTAAGAAGTTCGTCGGTGTGTTCCACGCCCCAGGCGCAGTCAAAGGATATAGCGATACAATTGTCGCTTCTATCCACGCTGTAAACGGGCAAAAGACGTTTGGCTTTCCCCGCCTGCGCAATTACAGACTGCGGAAAAACTACCACGCAAACGACTATCGCTGCCGACAATATAAGGGATAAACTTGCGAGTTTAATTTTCGTGCGCCTATTCATAATACCAAACCCAAACGAGGTTATTTTGTCAAATAAAGTCTAAAATTGACGATAAATGAAAAAACCTTCGTCAAGTAATATTTATGACGAAGAGTGTTAGATAATTATCGTTTATAAAAAAATCTATTAAAAAAATGAAAAAGCGTGTTATTCTTTTTTTTGTTCGCATAAAGTTTTATCGGAACGAATAGAAAATGGACGAAAATTTGATAAATGAAAGAATAATATCGGAAGCGCAATTTATGATAGAAACCAACGCGACCATTCGCGCGACGGCAAAAAAATTCGGCTTGTCCAAGTCTGCGGTGCATAAAGATCTAAGTTACAAACTGCAATACGTCAACGAAAGGTTGTATAAGCAGGTAAAGAGTGTTTTACTGGTCAATCTGAAAGAGCGTCATCTTCGCGGCGGAAACGCCACCAAACGGAAGTTTATGCGCCTTAAAAGTAAACAACAATAGTTTTACGACGCAAAAAAATAGCCCGATAAGGTCACTTCAAAACCTTATCGGGCTATTTTTAACGTAAAAAGAAAAATGAGTTCGGATACACCGAACTCATATTCTTCATAGTGATAAATAAGGATAATCGCCTTAAAACACTGACAAAGAAACTTACACAATAATCTCTTTGACCTTAGCGGCTTTACCCGTACGACCGCGCAGATAATAAAGTTTTGCTCTTCTTACTTTACCTTTTCTGACGATCTCGATCCTGTCAACCTTCGGCGAGTGAATGGGGAACGTCCTCTCAACGCCGATACCGAACGACAAACGACGAACGGTGAAAGTTTCGCTTATGCCGCCGTGACGTTTGGCAATGACGATACCTTCAAAGGCTTGCAATCTTTCCTTCGTACCTTCGATAACTTTGACGTAAACCTTAACGGTGTCGCCAACGTTAAATTGAGGAACTTCGGCTTTAATATTCTCTTGATTGATTTGATCGATAATACTGTTCATTGTGACTTACCTCCGTATTTACTAAGTGTTCATTGCCAAAATGCAAGAGGACCACCCGAGCCAATGTATATTCTACCATAACAAATATAATATGGCAAGTATTTTTTTGCGGTTTTTGGAATTGTTGACTGTAAAACCGCTCGTTTTTTGTTAAGAGTTGCCAAAGAACAACATTAAAAGCAAAAATAATATGGTTATTACGAGCAAAACGATGAGCATGGGCTTAAACATCATTTTAACAGCCGTCCAGTAGGTCGTCCACTTTTCCTTTGCGGTGGAACGAACCGACGAAACGTTGTTACGTTTATCGCCTTTAACGCGCGGCAATCCGCCTTCCACGGCGGACATATCGGCTATAGTCGAATTATCGTCGTAATAAACTATCTTTTCCTTTTTCTTCTTTGACATAGTTATAATTATTTTGTCTAAAAACGCCGTCAGTCGTACAAGTGGCAGGCGCAGAAGTGACCTTCGCCCATTTCCTTATACTCGGGGGCTATATGTTTGCAAATTTCCATTGCTCTCGGGCAACGGGTGTGGAACTTACAGCCCTTGGGCGGATTTGCGGGTGAAGGAATATCGCCCGTCAAAACTATCTTTTTGGTCTTTTCGTCCGGGTTGGGGTTGGGAACTGCGGAGAACAGCGCTTCCGTGTACGGGTGCAAAGGATTGTTGAATATATCCGTCTTGTTGCCGAACTCGACCATAGACCCTAAGTACATTATACCTATCTTGTCGGAAATATATTTTACGACCGACAGATCGTGCGATATAAACAAATAGGTCAAGTTCCTCTCGATCTGCAACTTTTTCAAAAGGTTGATGATCTGAGCCTGAATGGAAACGTCGAGCGCGGAAACGGGTTCGTCGCAAACGACAAATTTGGGTTTTACCGCAAGCGCTCTCGCAATACAAATTCTTTGGCGTTGACCGCCGGAGAATTCGTGCGGATAGCGTTCGTAATAGTAATCTCTCAGCCCGCACTGTTCCATAAGATCCATAACGTAATCCTTAACTTCCGATTGCGGAACGATGTTATGCACCTTTACCGGTTCGGAAAGAATATCGCCTACCGTGCTTCTCGGCGGCAAACTGGAATAAGGGTCCTGGAACACTATCTGCATCTTGGTGCGAAGCGCTCTCATATCCTTTTGCGAATACTTGGCGATATCTTCGCCCTCGAAGAACACCTGACCGTCGGTGGGTTCGTGAAGTTTTAAGATGGTTCTGCCCATCGTAGTCTTTCCGCAACCCGATTCGCCGACTATGCCGAGCGTTTCACCGGGTTTGACCATAAAGGATACGTCGTCAACGGCTTTCAGCGATGACAAAGGTTTTCCCAAAAAGGTCTTTTTAAGGACGAAAAACTTCTTTAAGTGTCTGACTTCGAGAATGGCTTCGGGGTTGGTCGGCGCGACCTTATCCAGTTCGATCTGTTCGAGTTTTCTTTGTTGTTCCAAAGTGAACTCCACTTCATCGTCGAAATTACTAAAGTCGCCCGAATCTATCGCCGCCTTGTTAGTTGCGACGCGCTGCTCGAATAACTCGCGTTCTTGTTCCGCGGTATTAACTTTATTGTTTTGCATTTTCAGCCTCCGAAGCGTACAAGTGGCAAGCGACGAAGTGCGTAGGGCTTACCTGATACATACCGGGATATTCCCCCGAGCACTTTCCGATGCACTTTGAACACCTTTCCTTAAAGTAACAGTGATCGGGCATATTGATAGGATTAGGAACGTTGCCAGGAATGTTGAAGAGTTTTTCTTCGTTGGACTTCATCGTCGGCTTGGATTTTTGCAAGCCCTGCGTGTACGGGTGGCAAGGCTTATGGAATATTTCAGAAGCCGTGCCCTGTTCGATAATTCTACCCGCGTACATTACGACGACGTAATCCGCCATTTCGGCAATAACGCCCAAATCGTGGGTTATAAGTAAAATTGAACCGTTTATCTTCTTTTTAAGATCGTTAAACAGCGTCAATATTTGCGCCTGAATGGTAACGTCCAAAGCGGTGGTCGGCTCGTCTGCAATGATAAGCCTAGGCTGACCCGCAAGCGCCATAGCGATCATTACCCTTTGGCGCATACCGCCCGACAATTCGTGCGGATATGCGGCGTACACTCTTTCCGGCATGGCTATACCGACGAGGTTGAGCATGTCGATAGAGTGCTTTTTAGCATACTTTTTATCGGCGCCGGGAACGTGCAAAAGCGTTACTTCGTCAAGTTGATCGCCTATAGTGAAGATGGGGTTCAAGGAAGTCATAGGTTCCTGGAAAACCATAGACATCTGTCTTCCGCGCAGCCTGTACATCTCTTTTATCGGCATCTTGGCTATATCGAAGACCTTTTCTTCCTTTTCGTAAACGCCCATTCCGTTTTCGTCGCGAAGTTGCTTGGGGCGCATAACGGGTTCGCCGTTTTTGAACATGGGCTTACCCTTTTTATCGGTCGCCTGTTCCATAACGACTTCGCCGTTTGCGTCACGCTCGTATACGGGGATAAACTTGCCCTTTTCATCGCGCTTGAAGTCGAACGCCTTAAATCTTATCGAACCTTCGACTATTTGCCCGGTAGGTCCTTGCAAAAGGCGCATGACCGACATTGACGTTACGCTCTTACCGCAACCCGACTCGCCGACTACGCCGACCGTCGAATTGACGGGGATATTGAAACTGACGCCGTTGACCGCCTTGACTACGCCTTGATCGGTAAAGAAGTAGGAGTGAAGGTTTTCTATCTCCAAAATATTGCCGTCGTCGCGCATTTTCGTGACGTAGGCGCTTTCGGGAAGTTTTCTGTTCTTTTCCTTTTCGAGCCTACGCATTTCCTTTGCGTTTTGCTTTGCGATCTCTCTGACCTCTCTACCGGTGAGATAATGCCTGTCGGACTTTTTTGAATTACTATTCATAGCCATACGATCATCTCCTTTGTTTGGGATCGAGAGCATCTATCAATCCGTCGCCGATAAAGTTAAACCCGAGAACGGCAATTATAATGCAGATGCCCGGAGGTCCCCAAACGTTGAAGTTGTTTTGCAAAATATCAGTTCTTTCGGAAATAATAGAAACCATCGTACCCCAAGAAGCATACGGAATACGAACGCCCAGTCCCAAATAGGAAAGCGTCGATTCGTACAAAATCATACTGCCGAGCGACAAGGTCATCGAAACGATTATTTGCGGCATGATATTCGGGACGAGATGCTTGAAAATCTTTCTTCCGGTAGAATAGCCCATCGCTTCGGCGGCAACCATGTACTCCTGTTCTCTCAAATAGAGAATTTGACCTCTTACGAGCCTTGCCATTCCCGGCCAGGAGAATATGGAAAGTATGCCCATCAAAAGGTATATGTACCAATCTTGCGGAACTCCGTTACTGTCGAGCACGGTACCGATTATAAGCATCAACGGCAACGTAGGCAGACACATCAAAACGTCGCATATACGCATTATGAGGTTATCCACCCAGCCTCCGTAATATCCCGCAAGACCGCCGAGAACTATACCGAGGAAGGATATCAAAAATACCGCAAGGAAGCTTATCGTAAGAGATAGTCTTCCGCCGTACATAAGTCTCGTAAACACGTCCATACCCTGTTCGTCGGTACCCAAAAGGTGTTCGGCGGAAGGGGCGGCAAGCGAGTTGATCTCCTTGTATTTAACGATCAGTTGTATGTATTCAACTTCGTGGTTCTCGTCATAAACAATTTCTTTAGTGTAGTCGGGGAATACTCCTCTTTCCGTTTCTATCTCGCCCCAACGGTTGTAAACCACGGGTCCGAGCCAACAAAATACGAAAAGGGATATGAGCATCACAAGTCCTACGATGGACAGTTTTGAACGCAAAAATCTTCTGACGACCATTCTCGTAGGCGACAAAAGTCTTACGTTTTTATCCAAAGGTTTTTCGGCGTCGGTGACCGTTTGATCTCCGCCTTCCTGTTCGACCGTTTCGGTCGTGGCGGCTGTAGTCTCGGTTTCCGTCTGTCCGTTCTCGCCCGACGTTTTACTCAACTTAAGCGTAAAACTACCGTTTTGAGAGCGGTTTACACCGGCAAACGATAACGACGGTTTAATCGAACGCTTGTTGTTTACAAAATATGCTATAGCCAAAACGAGCAAGCACGTTAAAATCATCAAATATAAGTATTCCATAATGCTCCTCGTCTATTTATGCAAGTTTAACGCGCGGATCGACAAGACCGTACATAAGATCGCTCATCAATACGCCCAAGACCGACAAAGTCGCAAGGAACATATTGTAAGTCATTATAACGGGGATATCGCCCTGCGTCATAGCGTTAAGCGCGTAACTGCCGATACCGGTCAACTTAAATACTTGCTCGGTTATCATCGCGCCCGAAAAGAGCGACGGGATAAGTCCCGCAAGCCCCGTAACGATAGGTATAAGGGTGTTTCTGAAAGCGTGTTTGTAAATAACTTTACTCTCCGATAACCCCTTTGCTCTCGCGGTTCGTATGTAGTCGGCGTTCAAAACTTCGAGCATGTTTGTTCTCGTCATTCTCATTCGCCCGCCGATAGATAGTAGCGTAACGGTGAATATCGGGAGCGCCATATGCCCGATATAATCCTTGAATTCATCCCAAGGATTATTAAACGACAAATTAGCATCCGTCATGCCGGCAATGGAGAATAAGCGCAGTTTGTATGCAAAAACGTCCTGCAAAACCTTGCCGAAGAAGAATGACGGCAAAGATATACCTATAAGCACGAGAACGGTTACCGCGTAATCTCTGAATGAATATTGATGCGTCGCCGCGGTTATGCCGAGCGGAATGGCGATAAGGAACTCAAAAACGGTGGCGACTGCGGCTACAAAAAAGGACGTGCCTATCCTGTCAGCCCTGAATATATCGGAAAGAACTTCTCTATGCGAGATGAAACTTTCACCGAAGTCAAGCCTGAACACGTTGAAAAGCCACTTAAAATAGCCCTGCAAAATAGTTCCGTCAAGTCCGTAAGACGCCTTCATCTTTTCGACGAATTCGTCCGTGACCGTCACGCCGTTAGTCGCTAAGGCAAGTATCTTTTGCTCAACGAAGTCGGACGGCATGCAACGAAGCAATACGTATAATATGATGGATACCCCGAGTAGGATGAGAATGGAGATACCCAATCTTTTTAGAATATACTTAAACATTCTAAACTCCGATTATCTTTTTAAGTATTTTCTTCGGCGAACGAGACCGAAAAGGTTCGCCCCCGCCCGCCGAATTTTTATCAGTAATAAAAATCAATTAGCCTTTTAATTTAACTTCCCAAATTCTTTCAAGCGGTGAAGAATACGGGTTGACGTTGCTGTTCAAGCCCTCGATATTGTTGGCGTTGTAAGCGTACAAAGTTTTACGTTGATATACGGGCAATTCGACTGCAAGGTCGAGAACCAGACTCATAGCGTCTTTATAAATATTGATACGGCGGTTCTGATCCATGGTTTCTCTGCCGTCGTCGATCAAATCGCTGAGCTCGTTGATGACGCCCGTTTCGTACTCGTACTTTTCAGGTTCGTTTCTTATCTCCCTGTAACCCCAGGAATAAACGGAAGTTGCGGTGGAGTTCTTGTGGTAGACCTGATACATATCGGGATCGATCGTCGAACCCCAGGCTGCCGCCCAAACGGCAAGAGAGCCCGTCGAAAGTTTGGTAAGAGCCTGAGAGTCGGCCTTTACTTCGATATTCCAACCGCAGTCGTTAAGTATCTCGGCTGCTTTCTTGAATACGGGGTAAGTGGGGTGTTCGGTTATCGAAGAACCGGCGATCGTGAAGGTTATTTTAAGCTGCG
>JAFVDA010000008.1 GCA_017478765.1 Clostridia bacterium | reverse complement strand
TTTTTGACAGCCTTTGAATGCGCCTTCGCCTATTTCTTCCAACCCGTCGGGGAGCGTTATGCTCGTCATGTTATTGCAGTTGGAAAACGCGCTCGCGCCTATTTTTTTAACGTTCGCGCCGACGATGACCGAAGTGACTCTCGTGTTTCCGCGGAAAGCCCCCGCGCCTATTTCGGTGACCGGTTTACCGCGCCTATAGTCTTCTATAATTACTTCGCCCGTAGCCGAACCCGACCTTAAAACCCTGTATTCCGTGCCGGAATTTATGAGTTGATATATAGCGCCCGACTCAAACTCCGTGGTAAACGTCACGGGCGCCGACCACTTGGAATCGGTCAGTCCGCTCGTTATGGAATTTGCCTTGACTCTGACTTCGTAATCGCCTTCCTCGTAGTTGGCAAGCGAAGCGCTCGTTCTCGACGTGGTGGTCTCATCCGTATTGCCCGTCGAGAGGTTTTTGACCTGTATCGTGTAGTTTCTCGCGTTGGGAACCGAACGCCAGGAAAGATTATACTCGTCGTCCATCATTATCTGAAGGGGCGTAGACAAACTCTCGCTGCAAGCGGTAAACGCCAAAATCACGCTTAAAGCCATTATTAAAAATAAAATTATGCGAATTCTTTTTCTCATAAAATTCACTCCGTTTTTTTAGAAGTGATAACCGAATAAAACCTTGCGAAAGCGCTCGTTTTATCGGATAAGGTTTCGGGGTCCGAAACGACCCCGAAACGGTTTTTACCTTACTTTTTAGCCTTTTCGTCCTGTTTTTTGAACCATTCGTGCGGCCATTTGAATTTGAACTTACGAACGATTATATCGATAAGGAACAATACTATCGCAAGTATCATATTGAGATATCTCGGATCGAAGCCCGACGCAATGGTCAGAACGAAGTCGTTAAACATTTCGATAGGATTATAAACGTCTTGTATAACGGCGCCGCCGCTCATCGTCGCAAGCGTTGCTACGTCACTCGCCGCGTCTAAGTCGCCTTCCGCGACCGACAGGTCGTATTCAAGCGAGTACGCGAACGATTTATACGTCTTAAAGGTTTTCAAAACGTTGCCGTCGGCGTCCGTCTTTTCAATCGTGATAAGATATATCCCCGCCGTTTTTATGACAAAATCACAGTTGGAATAAGCGTTATTGTTCGCAGCAAACGGTTTTCTGACGTAGACGTCCATACTATTGACGTCGCCTTGAGTCGCTTCGTCGAGCGAATACGAGGAAACGGGTTGACCCGCCGCGTCCAAAACTTCCACTCTGCCGCGCATCTTTTCGCCGCTATCTAAAGTTTCGTAAACGTTTATAACGTTGGTGTAGTTTTGTTGATCGTAACTTAAATTTATCTCGATAGGTCTGATGGATTCTATCGGCATCAGCGACTCGACGATATTGTACATCAACTGCTGACCGATGTTGCTGTTCATAAAGTCGTCGGAAAACTCTCGATTGAGATCTGCCATAAAGCTGCCGACCGTGCCCTTGCCGTACTTCCAGTACGCGTACAAAGGAACGTCGTAGTCGCCGGTCAATACAAGTTGAGCGTCCTTACGCGCTTTTACGCCGTAAAAACCGTCGAGCGTGACGTTCAACTGATCCCTTGACTTCTCCGTTCTTTCAAGATCGGTCACCAAAGGCGAAGTAAGTTGTTTGACTGTTGGGTAATAAGTGGTCAGGTTGACTTCGTGCAACGCGTCGATCTTAAGGTCTTCCCTCAAGCTTCTTGCGACCTGTTCGGGCGTACTTGCGTCAATGGGGTAGAATTTACCCTTACCGTGCTCTTCGTCATCTTCCTTACATATATCGACAAGCCTTATCATCGCCTCTTCGGCGGAAGCAGACGAACCGATCATTATAACCGAAATCGTAGTTTTATCGGCGTCGTAGTAATACTTTACGACTCTCTCGTACTTTTCGACGTCGCTTCCGGCGGGCAGCCCGTCGGTGACGAGAATAATATGTTTTCTTTCAACGCGTTTTTCACCGTTGAGCATTTCTGCCGCGGCTTGGATAGCGCCCGAGAATATAGTACCGCCGTTGGTCCCTTGCTCCTCTATCTCGTATACGGCTTCTCTGATTTTTCCGTATTGAGTAACGGAAGTCATCGGAAGAACCACCTCGTGGTCGGCGTTACTATCCTGGAACAGGGTAACCAGTCCGACGTAGTCCTTTTCTTCAAGTTGTTTCAAGCACGCGTCGATACCGTTTACGGCGTGAGTTAGTTTTGTTTCGCCTTCCGATCCGCCCATCGAGCCCGAAATATCGACTACGAACACTATACCGGACGAAGGCTTGTAAACCGTGCTTTGAACGGGCAGCATCCTTTGATATTCGGTGTTGTTCATGTCGTTACGGTTGTAGGCGTGAGCGACGGGGTTGTTCCATTCGTCAAGTTTCCCGGGTTCGCTACCGCCGAGGGTGAGAAGCCCTCCGCCGTATTCGGAAACGTATTCGGAGATCATCGCGACGAGATCGTCGCCCTTTTCGTTATCCATCACGACGGCAGGATTTTTTTCGGGATCCATGTCGGCGTTGGAAACGTTATTGAGAATAACTTGGTCGTACTTTCTCAAATCGTCAACCGATCTCGGGATATTCTCGTCGAGCGGGTTATGAAGATCGACTATTGTCAACTCGTACTTCTCGCCCAAAAACGTTTCAAGGTTTTGAGAATAACCGCTTATACCTTCGAGAACGAGAACTTTATCGAAGTTTTGCAATTCGTAATAGGAGGTATACCCGTTGTTGAGTTGGATATCATCTTCGTCCGCTCCGCCGCCGCTTAACTTAAGCTTTATCGCGTGCAAACCTTCGTTAGCGAAAGAGTGCGTAAACTCGTAGGTGTTTAATCCCGGCAAATAGTTGATAAGCTTTTCTTCGATAAGCGAGTCGTTATCGAACATGGAAAGCATAGCCGAACCGCCGTAAGTATTGCAATACACGTCGGCTTTCAAGACGCATTCTTCTTCCGTTTTAACGTGATAATCGGGATACGTCACTCCGACTACTTGCAGGTCGTTACCTATAAAATAGGACTTAAGATCCACAAAGTCTATCTTGGTGTTTTGCTTTAGCGCGTTGTCGATGGCTCGCCTTGCGTCGCCGTCAGTTTGCTTGCCGTCGGAAACGACGACTATCTTGGACGTATCGGGGTTATCGAATAAAGTTCTTGCGTATTCGATAGCCGCAGCAAGGTCTGTCGCGCTCGTGTCGGGTAGTTGTGCCGCAAGGTAGGACTCGAAACCGCTCTTTGCGTTTTTGGTAAACGGCGTTGCGTAAACCTGATTGAACCCGAAGGTAACCACGCCCACGCTCATGCCGTTCGCCTCACACATTTCGAGCGCGGTGCGAACCAATTCGTCGCGCGTGTCTGCGCTTTTAATCGTGCCTAAATCGTCGTAATAGGCGCGCTCTTCCGACTCGGACATATCGACCAGCAGTATGATCTGGTTGCCTTCTTTTGGAAGTTCGTAAGTAAAGTTAAGCCCCGAAAGAACGAGCGTAGCCAAAATAGTTACAATAATATGAAGCACTAACGACGTTATTCTGTTTCTCGTTCTTCTGTACTTTTTATTGAGCCTGAAATACGGAACGAGCGCCACGATTATCGCGGGGATAAACGCAAGCAACAGCCAAGGATAGGTGAAGTTTATTTGAAAATTAGTCATAATTCCTCAGCCCCCTTTACATATTATCGAACGCTTGAAGTATCCACTCGGCGATGAGCAAAGCGGCAAGCGCGATGGCAAAGTACAGCATCAGATCACCGAAGAAGTCGGCTTCGTTGACTATGGTGTACGGGTTTTGCAAGGATTTTTCCACCCTGAAGATATTGCTCTCCACGGCGGGCGCCTTGACGTAAATACTGTCTTCTATGTAATCGTTAAAATACGTGTTTTGCGTAAGCCTATATAGCCCAGGTCTATCGAAGGTCATTTCCGTGGGGAACGCGTTGACGGTCTTGGTCGTACCGTCGAAAAATCCCGAAACAACGACTTCCTCGCCCCTTGAATTGACGACCACCTTTTCGCCTACTTCAAAGTAGTGTTTTTCGACGGTCGGCGGCAGCAAATTAGCGAACAGATCGTAAAAGAACGACATCATAGGCGTCAAACCTATGTTGGAGTTATGAATATTGAACGCCAAAACGAAGACTTTGACCGATCCTTCGTTCTTGAAGAATATGAGCGGATCGCCGTCGATAGTCGCCAAAACCTTATAGCCGAATTCCTCGACTTTACCCGTCGATTCATCGACGTATCTTGCGTATTCGTCGTCTATCCTTATCTTTTTATACGACGAAACGGTTACGTTACCCGCGTTAAAGAGGGTAAAGAAGTTCTGATCGTCGTTTGGGATAGCGTCCAACGAACCATTGAGCTTAACGTCTCTTTGAACGGTGAATCCGGCTCCGACCGGCGCTTCGTTGGGATCGAACAGCATAACTATACCGTCGGTCGGCAAGGAAGCGGGCATGGTATGCTCGAAGATATAAAAATCATAACCGTCGAGTTCCATCTTGTTCCCGGTCTTGAATTTAGGCTCGATATTCCACCAACCCTTATCCGAATAATAACTACGGAAAACGTATAAAGCCTGCGTTATAAACGGGTTTCTCAAATCCTTGTTGGAGCCTGATACGGGATCGTAACCGTAGCTGTAATATTCGAGATCGACGGTGTAAGGATCGCCGCCGTAAATGGAAAAGCCGTTATCGTAGACGAGATCGTCAAGTCCGCCGCCTACTTCCAGCCCGACGTTTACCGAACTGAAAGAATTAACCTTGTCGGTCGCAGACATTTTTACGATTTTAGTATTTTCGTCGGCTTTGAAAAGTTCAGCCTCGTCGGCGTGATATTCTTCATTCAAAAACACGACTCTGATGGTCTGTTCGGCGTTGCAGTCAACGCTGAATTTCGCCGAAACGTTATCTTGGAAACTCGTAGATCCGTTGACGCCTTCGACTTCGAGCGTCAAATCGAGTTGTTGACTTTTGCCGTAGCACGCCACTTCAACCACGAAGTAATAGAACCCGTTGGATTTTTCGGCTTCGCCCGAAAGTATCGCGGCGTTCCACTCGTCGGGCTCCGTAACGTCGATTATCTCCACGTTGGGCGCGTTGTGCGCAACGAATTGAGCGTCGGTAAACACGTGCGCGACCGCCGAAGAATTCATAGCGAACTTGTTGGCGCATAGATCGATCGCGCCTTGAAGATTTGCAACGCTGTACGAGCAAAGGTCGAGTTCGTCGTCCAACAGATCTGCAAAAACCTTGTCCATCTCCGCTCTCGAATCCTTTTTAATGCTCAAAAAGGCGAAT
>JAFVDA010000108.1 GCA_017478765.1 Clostridia bacterium | reverse complement strand
TTAACTAAGAAGTAAACCACCCGCTAAGCGGGTGGTCAGAAAAGGAGCGGAAGCGATAGACAGAAAAAACCTCCTGTGATAAACTAAAAGCGGCTACCAACCGCAATCAAAATAAATCAAAGGAGGATCCAATAATGGATATAGAAAGTTTATCACATTGCAAATCAGAATGCAAGTATCATATTGTATTCGCACCCAAATATCGTAGACAAGTAATATACGGGAAGATAAAGGCAGAAATTGGGAAGATATTACGAAAGTTGTGCGAATACAAGAAAATAGAAATAATTGAAGCAGAAGCATGTTCAGACCATATACACATGTTGATATCGTTTCCACCGAAGTACAGTATATCTCAAGTAATGGGATATTTGAAAGGCAAGAGTAGTTTGATGATATTTGATAAATTTGCCAATCTGAAATATAAATATGGGAACAGACATTTTTGGTGTAAAGGATATTACGTGAGTACGGTAGGACGAAATGAGAAGAAAATCCGAGAATATATCCAAAATCAATTACAAGAAGATATGGCGTCTGAACAAATATCAATGAAAGAGTATATAGACCCGTTCGGAGAATACGAAGAGAAAAACGACAGTAAAAAGAAATAGGCTGCTTTAGCAGCAGCCTGAAAATGATTGCGGTTGGCGGCTATTTCACCGTGCGAATAGCACTGCCAGTACCATGCCCTTATAGGGCTACCTCAAACTACGCGTTGAACGCTTAGTTATGATTTTTTTACGCGCAAGCCTATTAAAGAATAATAATAAACTTGACTTTTGTTAAGATATATTGTAAAATTTTTAATGAAAGGTCGATTATGATTATTTTGGGAATAGATCCGGGACTTGCCACCGTAGGGTTCGGCGTCATTTCAAGCGAAAAGGGAAAGGTCAAGCCTATCGATTACGGCGTTATTTTAACGCCCAAAGATGCGCGGTTTCCCGATAGATTGAAAATGATAGAAGATAGTCTTATAAAACTTATCGCAAAGTATAAGCCCGACGAGATAGCGCTTGAAGAATTGTTTTTTAACAATAACGCAAAGACGGCTATAAACGTCGCCCAGGCAAGGGGCGTGACTTTATTGACTTGCGTAAAATATACTGAAAAGTTATTCGAGTATACTCCGCTGCAAATAAAACAGGCTTTGACGGGTTACGGCAGAGCCGATAAACATCAAATTCAAAGTATGGTTACAACGCTTTTGGGGCTTAAATCAATTCCGCGCCCGGACGACGCGGCGGACGCTTTGGCTGTTGCGCTTACCCATTCAAATACGAGCAGGTTTTCTTCGGGCTTCGGTATCAGATAACCGACCGATAAAAGGATAATTAAAATGATTGCATACGTTAAAGGCAAGGTTCTTGCCGCAACTTCAAACGGCGTAATACTTGAAAACAACGGTTTAGGGTACGAGATAATTTGCTCGGCTTCCGCGTATGACACGCTTTCCGTCGGCGAAGTGGGCGAGGTCTATACCTACATGGCGGTCAGAGAAGACGACGTAAGTTTATACGGGTTTTCATCTCTCGCCGAAAAAAATATGTTCTTAAAACTCATTTCCGTCTCGGGCGTAGGACCTAAAATGGGTATTGCCGTTTTGTCGGGAATGAACCTGAACGATCTTGCGCTTGCTATCGCGTCGAGTGACGTGAAAACCCTTTCAAAAATTAAGGGGTTAGGCAAAAAAACGGCAGAAAGGATAATTCTCGAATTGAGGGAGAGTTTGAGCGAGATGCCCGTTTCCGTAAGCGAGCCGTCGGCTCCTTCTTCCGTAAAACTATCCGACGACGCGGAAAACGCTGTTCTTGCGCTCGTCGGGCTCGGCTATACCAAAGCCGAAGCGACCAAGGCTGTCAAAACTTCGGTAGATAAAGGGGTAAATGGACTTGAAAACCTTATTACCGACGCTTTGAGAAATTTTGCTTAAAAAGTTTTTTATTATAAATTATTTTTTTGTGAGTTAGTTTTATGTTTGACGACGACGATTACATTGTTTCCGCATTTGACGGACAGGACGATGAAGAACGGGTCGTAGATTCGGAAAAGACTGAATACGACGACGTTGAAAATATTTTACGCCCCAAGTCTATGGAAGGCTACGTCGGGCAAACCAAAGTCAAGGAGAATTTGACTGTTTTTATGCAGTCGGCAAAACTCAGGAACGAGCCGCTCGACCACGTTCTGTTGTACGGACCTCCGGGACTTGGAAAAACTACGCTCGCGCATATTATCGCTACGGAAATGGGCGGACAAATAAGGGTAACGAGCGGACCCGCCATAGAAAAATCGGGCGATCTTGCGGCGATACTTACAAACCTTAACGAAGGCGACGTGTTGTTTGTCGACGAGATACACCGCTTGAATCGTAACGTCGAAGAGATTTTGTATCCCGCAATGGAAGACTTTTCTCTCGATTTTATTATCGGTAAAGGTCCTTCGGCAAGAAGCGTTCAAATTCCGCTGAAACGCTTCACCTTGGTCGGCGCGACGACGAGAGCGGGCTTGCTTTCTTCTCCGCTTCGCGATAGGTTCGGGGTAATGTGCAGGCTGGAAATGTATTCTAACGACGAACTTACGGAAATCGTCACAAGGTCGGCTAAAATACTCGGTTCGGATATTTCACCCGAGGGCGCAAAAGAGATAGGCTCGAGAAGCCGCGGCACTCCGAGAATAGCCAACAGGCTTTTAAGACGCGTTCGTGACTTTTCCATTGTGGCGGGACACGACGAGATAACGCTTGAAGACGCTAAAAAGGGCTTGAAGCGTATGGAAATAGACGAACTCGGTCTTGACTCGACGGATATCAGGCTTTTAAGGGCTATGGCTGAAAAGTTTAACGGCGGCCCCGTAGGTCTCGATACGCTTTCGGCAACCATAAACGAAGACGCCACCACCATCGAAGACGTTTACGAGCCTTATTTATTGCAACTTGGATTTATTGCAAGGACTCCGCGCGGCAGGGTGCTGACGGCAAATGCTTATAAACACTTAAATATATCTGCCCCAAAGGGCTTGCAAATATCGGTTTTTGAAGATAACGATGCTTAAAAGTTCAGATTTTTATTACGATTTACCCGAAGAACAAATAGCGCAAACTCCCGTTTATCCGAGAGACAGTTCGCGTCTTTTGGTTTACGATAGAAAAACCGACAAGTTGGAACACAAAGTGTTTACCGATATTGTCGATTATCTGGACGAGAATTGTCTGCTCGTCATCAATACCACTAAAGTCTACCCTGCGAGAATTTATTCTCATACCGAAAACGGCGGCAAAATGGAGATACTTTTGCTCAAAAGGTTAAACCTTACCGACTGGGAAGTCTTGGTAAAACCCGGGAAAAAAGCGAGAATAGGCTCGAAATTTACCGTTTCCGATCAACTTACTTTTACCGTTTTAGATAAAACGGATAGCGGCGGAAGAATAGTGAGATTCGAGTTTGACGGCGTTTTTGAAGATATTCTGTCAAAGGTCGGCGAAATGCCGCTTCCGCACTATATAAAACAAAAACTCGAAGATCAATCGCGCTATCAGACCGTTTACTGTAAGCAGGAGGGAAGCGCGGCGGCGCCTACGGCGGGGCTTCACTTTACCAACGAACTGATAGACAGGTTAAAAAGCAAGGGCGTGACGTTTGCCGAAGTTCAGTTAAACGTCGGGCTTGGAACTTTCAGACCCGTCAAGGTGGAAAACGTAGAAGAGCACGTTATGCACTCCGAGTTTTATCAAATAGACGAGCAAAACGCTCGGATCATAAATCAAGCGAAACTTTCGGGCAAAAAGATTATTGCCGTCGGCACGACAAGCGTAAGGACTTTGGAGACCGTTGCCGACGATAAAGGTTTTGTTCGCGCGTGCAGCGGCGATACGAGTATTTTTATCTACCCGCCGTATAAATTCAAGTGTGTGGACGGGCTAATCACAAACTTCCACTTGCCCGAGTCTACGCTTATCATGCTCGTTTCGGCTTTTGTCGGAAGAGAAAAAACTCTTGTAATTTATAACACTGCCGTCAAGGAAAAGTATAGGTTTTTCTCTTTTGGCGACGCATGCCTGTTCCTGTGATTTTAATTATTTACTTCATTTACTTTTATGGAAAAGTTTTATTTTGAAACAATTAAATACGACGAACACAGCGGAGCAAGGGCAGGCGTTTTGCATACGCCGCACGGAGATATTCCTACGCCCATTTATATGCCTGTCGGCACGCAGGCGACGGTCAAAGGCGTTTTTCCGAGAGACCTTGAAGAGATTGGCGCAAAAATAGTCCTATCGAATACCTATCACCTGTTTATGCGTCCGGGCGACGAAATAGTGAAAAACGCGGGCGGTCTTCATAAGTTTATGAACTGGGATCATCCCATTTTGACCGACAGCGGCGGGTTTCAGGTGTTTTCGCTTGCGAAACTCAACGATATTCGCGATCAGGGCGTTACGTTTCAGTCTAACGTCGACGGGAGCAAGCATTTTATAACTCCCGAGCGAGCCATCGATATCGAAAACAATCTTGGCGCAGATATAATAATGGCGTTTGACGAATGTTCTCCGTTCGGGTATAATCACGAGCAGTCGAGAGTTGCGATGGAAAGAACGCTTTCCTGGCTCGATAGATGCTATAATCACCATAAGAACCCCGAGCAGGCGCTGTTCCCGATAGTTCAGGGCAATGTTTTCAAGGATTTAAGGGCGCAAAGTCTCGAGCGCACCAAGCCGTACGCCAAATACGGGATCGGGATAGGCGGGCTTTCCGTCGGCGAACCGAAAGAAGTCATGTACGACGTTTTGGACAGTATGCTGCCAAACTATCCCACCGACGTGCCGAGATATCTTATGGGCGTCGGCAGCCCCGATTGCCTTATCGAAGGCACCTTGCGCGGTATAGATATGTTCGACTGCGTTTTGGCTACGAGGATCGCAAGAAACGGTACGGCTCTCACGTCTCACGGTAAAATTGTGGTTAGGAACGGAGTTTATAAGGACGATTATATGCCTTTGGACGACGAGTGCGACTGTTATTGTTGTAAGCATTACACAAAAGCCTATCTTCGCCACATGATAAACGTGGGCGAGATGATGGGCGGAATGCTTTTAAGCCTTCATAACACGGCGTTTTTGTTGAGGTTGATGCGTAACTTAAGACAGGCTATCTTAGGCGATTACGTCAAGGAATTTGTCGAAGAATTTTACGCGAAATACGGAAAGTTTTAATTACTTGCCGTTTTTGACTTGCAAAAACCTTTAACATTTAGTATCATTTATTTATAAAAGTTAAACAATCGATTTGGAGGTAAATATGATTTATAATATTTTGGCTGATTCGACGACGACAAGCGCAACGCAAAGCGCGGCGCAGACTTCCGCTCTTTCGGGCAACTGGACAATGTACATCTTTTTAGGCGTTATTCTTCTCTTGTTTATCGTCTATATGGTATTTTCAAGAAGGCGTTCCAAAAAGCAGGAGCAGGAATTCGAGTCGTTAATATCGGCTCTTAAAGTCGGTGACAGGATACTTACCATAGGCCGTTGGTACGGCGAGATAGTCGAAATTCTCCCCGACGATATGTTCGTCGTTAAGACCGGTTCGGACGAGCATCCCGGCTACGTCACGATAGACAAAAACACGATAGCGCATATCTTCAAGGAACAGCCTGCCGCCGTTGAAGTTCCTACCGAACTTCCGCCCGCGCAAGATGACGAAGTATTCGAGCAGGAAGGCGAAGAATCCGCAGTTGAAACGACCGAAACGAGCGAACAGCCCGAAACGACCGTTCAAACGGAAGAAGAAAAAGAAATTCAATAATTTTTCTCGAATAAACGACGAGATCCCAGCATACAGTATCGTGCGGGGATTTTTATATGAAACAAAATTTTATTCCTTTCGTTATATCTATGCTGACGGCGCTGCTTATAAGCGTTTGTCTTGTCCTTTTGTTTTCTCTTGTCGTTTTGATGTTCAATTTGTCAGACGGCTGGGTAACTGCGATAAACTACGTTATTAAACTATGCTCGATAATCGTAGGTACGATAGGTTTTGCAAAAGGAAAACGCGGCGCTTTTAAGGGGCTTATATTCGGTTTTGTTTATTTTTTGCTTGCGCAACTTGTTTTTTCGATAATAGCAAATAACTTTTCGGTGTCGCTTGCAACCCTATACGACTTGATCTATTGTTTGATAGTAGGCGTTTTGAGCGGCGTGTTGTCTGTAAACGTCAAAAAAGCGTAAGGTTTTTTCGTATCAAGGTTATTTTCGTGTTTTTTATATCGGGTTAAATATTTTCCGCCGATACCGAGCGCGTCGGGCGCGTCTTGGGTACGGCGGAAATTTTTTTATAAAATAGCCTAAAAATAAATTGATTTTTTACAAAAATATATTGACTTTATAAAATATTATAGATATAATAATATGGTATAAAACTATAAAGCCGACCTATACCCGTTATAGGCGGCCGAAGGAATACGAGACTTAACCTTTTTATGGAGGCAATATGAGTAGAGGTAAATCAATCTTTCTGCTTATAATCTCCGCGATTATCATAGCGATAACCGCGGTGCTGTGCTTTGCGAGTTTCGAGATCCCCGGTTCCACGAAGGACTATAATTCCATTATGAGTCTTATCGGTAAGGGTATCGACCTGAACGGCGGTTATTACGTCGTTCTTACTCCGAAGAACGCAAACGACGGAACGGAGAGCGACGTTGAAAGCGCCATCACTATTTTGAGAACGCGTCTTGACAACAAGGGCTACACCGAAGCAAACATTACCCGTCAGGACAACAACAAGTTGAGAATTGAAATTCCCGACGTTAGCGACGATTCCAAAGTTCTGGAAATCATCGGTAGCACCGGTACCATCTCTTTCAGAGATAAAGCGGGCACCGTATATCTTTCCAGTGAAAGCAACGATATCCAATCGGCGAGAGTCGGTATGGATAACGACGGTAATTATATCGTCCTTTTGAACTTTACCGCTAAAGGCGGCGAAAAGTTCTACCAGGCGACCAGTACCGTCTACGCTTCCGACGATAAGGTTTTGTATATCTATCTTGGGGACGACGTTATTTCCAGCCCGACCGTAAACGGACCTATTTCCGGCGGATCGGCTCAGATCGAAGGTAACTTTTCCTATGAAGAAGCCGACTCTTTGGCGGCTGTCATCGACAGCGGTAAGCTTCCTATCGAATACGAAGTCAGCGAACAGAGAAGTATAAGTTCGAGGTTGGGCGCAAACGCCATCAACGGCAGTTTGCTCGCAGGCGCTATCGGTCTTGCCATAATATTCATTATTATGATAGTATATTATAGGGGCATGGGCATAGCGGCTGATATTGCGCTTATCATCTATACGCTTTTGTACGTCATCTTCCTTGCGATCGTTCCGGGCGTTGAATTGACGCTCCCCGGTATTGCGGGTATCTTGCTTTCGATAGGTATGGCGGTCGACGCTAACATAGTTATCTTTGAAAGGATAAAACGCGAATACGCCAACGGAAAGACGGTAAAATCCGCAGTTGACGCAGGCTTTAAGAGAGCCGTCATTACGGTTATCGACTCCAACGTCACTACCATTTTGGCTGCTATTGTTTTGTTCTTCCTTGCAAGCGGTGCGATAAAGGGTTTTGCGATAACTTTGTTTATCGGCGTGGCGCTTTCAATGATAACGTCCATTTTCGTAACCAGGTGGTATCTTAAGATTATGCTCGGCTTATCCAAAGCCGACGCCAAGGGCGAAAATCAAGCCAAGTGGTTTAATCTGAAAAAGGAGGACGCTGAAAATGTTTAAGAATAAGTCCTTCCATATTGTTGAAAAATTCAAATATTTTCTCATAGTCGCGCTTTGCGTTATTCTTATCGGCGGCGTATTTATGATAGTCAACGCCGCAAGCGGTAGAAACGTTATGAACTTCGGTATCGACTTTACCGGCGGCGCTGTCATCGAGATCGATTTGGGTGACTTCGGTCGTGACCAAACAAATAGGAACATCATCAAAGAAGACCTTGATTCCTTCATAGAAGGAAAGGGCTATAAGATCGACGGTTCCATGCAGTATTCCGACTCTTCTGACGGCGGCGTAACTTACGAATACAGGCTTCGTTATCAATATAAAGGAACGGTCGTCGAAAACGAAAGTCAGTTCGTTAAAGATATCAACGACGTACTTTGCGCCGAGATAACCGACGAACTTGCGCGTTTGTTTGAAGAAAATCAAACTTTGGTAAGCGCCAACGCGACGCTTCCCGAAAATCAGGAACAACTAAACCAAACGGTTACCGCTTACAGCGTAAGTAAGTCCACCGCTGACAGTTTGATAGTAATGGCTATTATAGCGTTACTCGTTGCAATAGTCGTAATGCTTATTTATATCGTTATAAGGTTTACGGCGTCTTCGGCTTTGGCTGCCGTTTGCGCGCTCGTTCACGACGTTTTGATAATGGTAGCGTTGACGACGGTCGTTTCCACTTTGTTTGACATGGCTGTCAACCAAACGTTTGTCGCCGCGGTTATAACCATCGTAGGTTACTCTATCAACGCGACAATAATTATCTTTGACCGCATAAGGGAAGAACTTAAGACATCTTCGGCGTCCTTAAAGACCGATGAAGAAATTGCAAACCTTGCGATCAAAGATACGCTTAACAGAACCATTTTGACAACTATAACGACGCTCGTAATGGTTCTCGTACTCGTATTTTTGTCCGTTCAAACCATCAGGGAATTCATCATCCCCATTATATTCGGTTTGCTTGCCGGCGCATTCTCTTCCGTTCTTCTTGCTCCCGCTCTGTGGGTCAACTTCAGGAAGATCGCAAGAAACGCCAAACAAAAGAAGGACGCGAAAAACGGTTACGCAACAAAAAGCGAGAACAAATAATTCTATTACTCAAACGGGCGGGATTTTTTCCGCCCGTTCTTTTATTTTTACGGGTTAAAATTGTAGGTTTATAAGGGGTAAAATGATAGTTTTAAGCGATAAAAAAACCGAATACGACTTAAAACAAATCGAACTTTTATCAAAAAAGTTCGGTCTTTTCCCCGAGACTTGCGAGATTTTATTGAACAGGGGAATAAAGACGGAGAGCGAGGTCGAATATTTTCTTAATCCCGGTAAGCATCATTTTGCCGATCCGTTTACTTTGGGTGGAGTTAAAGAAGTAGTCGATAGGCTCGACCTTGCGCGAAATAACGGCGAAACGGTCATCGTTTACGGTGACTATGACGTTGACGGTATAACCGCAACGACCGTGATGACTTCGGTTTTAAGAGAATACGGCGTTGAAACGGTCATACCTTTCGTTCCCGAAAGGGCGGATGGTTACGGGTTAAATACCGATACGCTCGATAAACTTATTGAAGAATACTTCCCCGACCTGATTATTACCGTTGACTGCGGTATAAGTTGTTATAAAGAAGTCGAGTATATCAAACAGTTAGGCGTCGACGTTATCGTTACCGACCACCACGAACTTCCCGAAACTTTACCCGACTGCCCTATAGTAAACTGCAAAATCGCCTCGGAATACGGATTTACATGGCTATGCGGAGCGGGCGTAGCGTTTAAGATTGCCTGCGCTTTAATGGGTAAAAAGGCGTATAAATATCTCGATCTCGTTGCGCTTGCCACCATTGCGGACAGTATGCCGTTGATAGGCGAAAACAGAGATATCGTTTACGAGGGCGTGAAGTTTATAAAAGAAGGCAACGCCTGTTTGCCGTTGAAAGAGTTGATAGGCGTCAGCAATTTAAGAGACGTTTCTTCCACGGGTTTAGCGTTTACCGTCGCTCCGAGAGTGAATGCAGCGGGGCGAATGGGCGACGCTAACAGCGCGTTGACGCTAATGCTCTCAAAGGATAGTCAAACCATCAACCGCTTGGCGATAAAACTAAACGAGTACAACCAAGCCCGTCAACAGGAATGCGACGTCCTGTATCGCAGCGCTAAGGACAAGTTGATTTCTTCTTCGTACGATAAAAAGATTATAATTTTACAGGACGATAAATGGAATAGCGGACTTGTCGGAATAATAGCGGCAAGACTTGTCGAAGAGTTTTCGCGCCCGGTTATTTTGTTCGTCAATAACGACGGTAAACTTCACGGCTCGGCTCGCTCCATCGACGCGATAAATATCTACGAAGCCATTTTTAACTGTCGAGCGCGTTTAACCGATTTCGGCGGACATTCGCAAGCGGCTGGTATTTCACTCGATATAAGTCAATACGAGGCTTTCAAAAAGGATCTCGAAGACTATATTGATAAAACTTACGATTACTCCTGTTTTAAGCCGAAAAAGACGGTGGATTTGCAGATAAATAAGCATTTTTCACTTGCTTTTGCCAAGCAATTAAGCCTTTTGGAGCCGTTTGGTACGGGTAACAAAAAGCCCACGTTCTCAATAAAGACCACCGACGTTTTGGCTCTTCCTATGAAAGCGGGGTCATCTCACCTGTCCATCAAGACTAATTTCATAGATCTTCTGTATTTTAACGGAATTTCACAAAAGGATCTGTTGTCGTCAGGTGCGGAAAAGCAAATAATTTTTGAACCTAACGTATCGGTATTTAACAATATTGAAACTCTTAAAGGTTACGTAAAGGACGTTGATTACGTCATCGAACCTTCAAAAAAGATTACGCTCGAAAGTTTCAGACAAAGTCTTTTGACTGTATTCAACGAAAACGACGACTATCTGTTTGTTGACGGCGAAGAGATAAAAAAAATTGTGGACGATGCGGAAAACTCTCATTTCGGAACCATTTTCGCGCTATATAATCCTGACACTTTGGAAAAGTATCCGTCTCTTAAATCGCTCGATACCTCACTTTACGAAACCTTTAACCGCAATCTCGTCAATAACGTGGTTTTAGGGCTCACCGCAAATAACGTCAACGGTTATCGTAGAGTCGTTTATTTGGATAGACCGTTGGGTGCGGTAAAGCCAATTTCCGTAAACGAAACGTTTATTATTAGAGAAAGACGCGCTTTCAATTACTCGCGCCTTCAAACGGAAAAATCTGTTTTCGGCGATCTATTCAAAAAAATTCGCGACAAAGAGTATTTCAAAGCCGAATCGAGCGTTGATTTTGCCTTGAAGTGCGATTTAGGATATTCAAAGATGCAGGTCGTCTTTACTATGGAAGTATTTATTGAATTGGGTATATTTTATTTCAACAAGGGTTATTTGAGATATAACCCGACGGTAAAGACCAATCTCGAACTATCAAAAATATATTCCGAAGTCGAAAAATTAAAATATTGATTGAATAATATGGTTGAACTTCTTGATTTAATTTATAAAACCTATCCTTTGGAAGAGGCTAAAATAATCGAAAAGGCGTATTATTTTGCCGAAAAAGCGCACGAAGGGCAAAAGCGCGCCTCGGGCGAAGAATACTTTATCCACCCTTGTTGCGTAAGCAAGATTTTAATTGATTTGGGTCTTGATTACGTGACCATTTGCGCTGCGTTTTTGCACGATACGATAGAAGATACTTCCGTTTCGGAGGGCGATATCGAAAGGGAATTCGGCAACGAAGTTTTAACTTTGGTGCAAGGCGTTACAAAACTTGAAAAAATAGAGTTTAAGTCGCAAAAGGAAGAGCAAGCCGAAAACTTCAAGAAGATTTTTATATCCATGGCGCACGATATAAGGGTTATTATCATCAAACTTGCCGACAGACTTCATAATATGCGTTCGTTGAACTTTTTATCAAAGACTCGCCAACTTGCCATTTCGCACGAAACGCTCGATATTTACGCGCCTCTTGCGGGAAGACTCGGTATAAGTCAAATAAAGTGCGAACTTGAGGATCTGTGCCTTAAATATCTCGATCCCGAAGCGTATGAATTTTTGTCGAAAAACATTGCGATGGAGTTAAATGAACGCCGAAATTTTATAAATACGGTCGTTGAAGAACTTCGCAAAATTTTGGACGAATCGGGCATCGAAGGCGAGATAATCGGTAGACCGAAACACTTTTATTCGATTTATAAAAAGATGAAAACGAGAAACAAAACTCTCGATCAAATCTACGATTTATCGGCTGTAAGGGTTATAGTCAACACCGTTGACGAGTGTTACGAGATACTCGGTAAAATTCACAAAAACTGGGCGCCGATACCGGGAAGAATAAAGGATTATATCGCTATTCCCAAGGCAAATATGTATCAAAGTTTGCACACTACGGTCGTCACCAAATTCGGGCAAACGTTCGAGATACAGATTAGGACCTTCGAGATGCATAAGACGGCTGAATACGGTATAGCCGCGCACTGGAAGTATAAAGAACAAAAGACGGACGAGAGCGATTTCGATAAAAGACTTTCCTGGATAAGGGAAGTTATGGAGTGGCAAAGCGGACTAAACTCTACCGACTTCGTTGAATCGCTTAAAGGCGATATTTATTATCAGGAAGTTCTCGTTTTTACGCCGACGGGCGAAGTTATAAGTTTGTCAAACGACTCGACGCCTATCGACTTCGCGTATAGGATACACACAGAAGTAGGAAACAAGTGCGTCGGCGCCAAGGTCAACGGCAAAATCGTTCCGTTAAGTTATAAATTGTCGACGGGTGACATCGTTGAAATCATAACCAACAAAAACTCAAAAGGTCCTTCGTGGGACTGGCTTAAAATCGTCGCAACTCCTTCGGCAAGAGCCAAAATCAAACAGTTTTTCAAGAGAACGATGGTTGACGAACACGTCAAGATCGGCAAGAATATGCTTGAAAGCCTTGCAAAAACCAAGGGGTACGCTTTTTCTTCTTTAATGACGTCGGCGAATTTTGAACGCGTCAGCGAGAAGATGAGTTTTAATACTCCCGAAGAAATGTACGCCGCCGTCGGTTGCGGAGCGGTACGCCCTCAACAGGTTTTATATAAGTTTATCGACTTTTATAAAAAGGAAGCCCCCGTCACGAACGTCAACTTCCAGAACGTTAATTCCATCTCCGGAAGGGCTTCGACGGGCGACGTAAAGATAAAGGGCGTAGACGGCTTGCTTATTCGTTTTGCGGGCTGTTGTAACCCCGTCCCGGGCGACAAGATAGTCGGGTTCGTATCAAGGGGCAGGGGCGTTACCGTGCATAGGTGCGACTGTCCTAATATCGAACACGAAGACCAAGAGAGAATTTTGCCTGCCGAATGGACGGGTAAGGGCGGCGAAGGATACGTCGTAAGTCTTAAAATCAAAGGGACGGAAAACGCTCCGCTTATGTATATCGTATCTTCGGCTTGCTCTTCGCTCGGGTTGTTCTGCATATCGTTTAACGGCAGGATAGACGGCAAAGCGCAAATTTCCGTTGCCGATATGGCGGTAAAACTCAATAAGCAAGGCGATCTCGAAAACCTGATGAAAAAACTTCGCGAATCCAAAGATATTCTGGACGTATACAGAACCATCGTATGATAAGCCGAATTCTATCCTTGGAAGTAACCTTTCAGCGCTCGATTTGTTATTTTGTCGAGAACGACTTAAAAAACACTTTAATGATAGATTGCGGAGCCTTTGACGATGACGTGCAAGCGTTTATTTCTCGTTACGGCTTGAACGTTACTTCCATTTTACTGACGCACGGACACTTCGATCATATTTGCGGACTAAAAAACATACCCGATGGGAAAATCAACGTGTATATCGGTGAAAATGAAATCGACTTTTTGACGGACGCGTCTAAAAACCTTGCTCCGTACTTCGGGCTTGATAGTCCCGATTACACTCGCGCCGTCCCCCTAAAAAACGGCGAATACAATATTGACGGCTTTACCGTTAAGGTTATCGATACTCCAGGTCATACTAAAGGTTCGGTGTCATATCTCATTGAAAACCATCTTTTTTCGGGCGACACGTTGTTCTATCACAATCACGGCAGGTGCGATTTGCCGACGGGCGACTATTCGGCTATGAAAGATTCGTTGAAAAAGTTGCTCTCTTTGGACGGCAAAATCATAGTACACCCAGGTCACGGCGATTCTACCACCGTCCAAGAAGAAAAAATCTTTTATAATTTATAATGATTTATACTAATCTTGAAAATTTATCCAATGAAATAAGCGAAGTGGTTAATCAATTCGGAATAGACCTCGATTTGAAACTTACCGCTCGATTTGACGGCGAAAACAAAATGATGGTTTTCACCGAGTTTTCGGGTAAAGAGTTTAAGTTTGAGTATAAACTTACTTACGACGGTCCGCTTGAAAAAAAGCGCGTAATAAAGCGATTTATTAAGCTATCGGCTTATAAGACAATGACCGAATGTTTTGGTGAAAAATTGCCCTGGGGCGCTTTGACGGGCATTAGACCGACGAAACTTGCCTATCAACAGGGCGAACGTTGGCAAAAGTTTTTTCTTGACGTGATGGACGTCAGCCCCGAAAAAACCAACCTTATCGCCGAGATACTATCGTCTCAAAAACCCTATTATTCTCCGATGGGTTCAGTCAGCGACCTTTTCGTAAGTATTCCGTTTTGTCCTTCAAGGTGCGCGTACTGTTCGTTTTTATCGAGCGAAATAAGTAAATTAAAACGTTTGGACGAATACGTTGACGCGCTTATTTTCGAGATAGAAAGCGCAAAAAAACTTCCGCTAAAATATAAGTGCGTATATGTCGGCGGCGGAACGCCTGTAAGCCTTCCCGACGAATATTTTGATAGAATTATGAACGCTCTATCCGGTGATTATCGGGAGTTTACCGTTGAAGCGGGGCGTCCCGATTGTATCACGAAGGAAAAACTCGATATCATGAAGCGTTACGGCGTTACGCGCGTTTGCGTCAATCCGCAGACTTTTTTAGATAAAACGCTCCAACTTATCGGCCGCAGACATTCCGCTGCCGACGTTATCGAAAAATATCAACTGGTCAAAAGTTACGGTTTTGACGTAAATATGGATCTTATCGCGGGCTTACCTAACGAATCGTTTGAAGATTTTTGCTATTCTCTCGATAAAGCCGCGCAACTTGATCCCGAGAATATTACCGTACATACTCTTTGCCTTAAAAAAGGTTCCAAGTTAAAGGAAAACAGCGCTCGTCTCGACGCGGGCGACGTTGCGAAAATGGTCGATTACGCTCATAATAAACTAAAATTGAGCGGTTATTTGCCGTATTATTTGTATCGACAAAAATATATGGCGGGCAATCTTGAAAACACAGGTTACACAAAAAATGGCAAAGCCTGCGTGTATAACATCGACATAATGGAAGAGTACGCCGATATAGTTGCTTGCGGCGCAAACGGCGTTTCAAAAAAGGTGTATGGCGGCGAGGACAGGATAGAGCGTTTCGCATCCCCTAAGGACGTAGACACGTATTTATCCAAGGTCGAACAAATTATTGAACAAAAAAATAAAGTTTTCGGCTAAAATCGTTTTACATTTTAAGTATAATTTGATATTATATTTATGCTACTTATTGCTCGGTCGCAAGAGTTTCTCGACTTCGGCTGGGTTTTAAGCAAATATATTTTTGGAGAAACTGATTATGGAAAAACAAACCAAGACGGGCATCATCGAAGCCTATCAAACTCACGAAGGCGACACCGGTTCTATCGAAGTACAGGTCGCGCTTTTGACCGAACGCATCAACCACTTGAACGAGCATCTTGCCGCAAACAAGAATGACAATCATTCAAGACGCGGTCTTTTGAAGATGGTTGGTCGCAGAAAGGGCTTACTTGACTATCTCAAGAATAAAGACATTGAAAAGTACAGAGATCTTATCGCAAGATTGAATTTGAGAAAGTAATTAAATCGGGGGTGTTTTTTACGCACCCCTTTTTTATTACGATATGGCGATTTTTAACCGAAATCGTCGGCGATATTTACTTAAAGTTTACGATAAGGTGGGACTTTATCGTTTTCTATAAAAATCAGAGTATTGTATAATAAGGAGAACAAATGTTAGAAAATCACAAAATTTTCGAGACCGAGATCGGCGGCAGAAAGGTTACCGTCGACGTCGGTAAGTACGCGCAACAAGCAAACGGTTCGTGTATCGTCCGTTGCGGTGAAACGGTAGTTATGGTCAACGCGACCATGAGCGAAACGCCGAGAGAGGGAATGGACTTTTTCCCTCTGTCCGTCGACTATGAAGAAAAAATGTACGCCGTCGGCAAGATCCCCGGCAGCTTCAAACGCCGTGAAGGCAGGGCGAGCGATAAAGCTATCTTAACTTCCCGCCTTATCGACAGACCTATCCGTCCGTTATTCCCGAAGGGGCTGTTTAACGACGTAACGGTGGTTGCTACCGCTCTCTCCGTCGATCCCGACGTTGCTCCCGAGCCTTTCGCTATGCTCGGCAGTTCCATCGCGCTTTCAATATCCGATATACCTTTCGCAGGTCCTACCGGTTCGGTCGTTGTCGGAATGGTAGACGGAAAATACGTTATCAACCCCGACGCAGAACAAAGGGCTAATTCTTCGCTTCACCTTAATCTTTCGGGCACCAAGGACGCCATTATGATGGTTGAAGCGGGCGCTGCCGAAATCGACGACGAGCAAATGATCGGCGCTATACTTTTCGGTCACGAAGAGATCAAAAAACAATGCGCTTTCGTCGAATCTATCGTAGCCGAATGCGGTAAGCCCAAGAGAGAAATGGAACTGTATCACATTTTGCCCGAACTCGATCAAAAGGTCAGAGAATTTGCAAGTGAAAAACTCGACTGGGCGCTCGACACGTTCGATAGATTTGAACGTCAAGCCCGTCAGGATCAAGTTGAAAAAGAGTGCATAGAATACTTTACCGCCGAAGATTACACCGGTTTTGACGGTCTAAATCTTTCGGTCGGCGACATTATTCGTCAAGTTAAAGATTCTCTCTACTATATCACCAAGGAAAAGGTCAGAGCCAAAATCACCTTCAAGGGCGTTCGTCCCGACGGCAGAAGTTTGACCGAGATCCGTCCCATTTGGTGCGAACACGGAGTTCTACCGAGGGTTCACGGAACGGGCGTATTCACGCGCGGTATGACGCAGGTTATGACCACCTGTACTCTCGGCACGATAGGCGATATTCAAAAACTCGAAGGTCTTGACGACGAAGTTGAAAAACGCTATATGCACCACTACAATATGCCTGGTTACGCTTCCGGCGAAGCCAAACCCATGCGCGGACCCGGCAGACGTGAGATAGGTCACGGCGCGCTTGCCGAAAGAGCGCTTGAACCCGTTATTCCGTCTTTGGAAGAGTTCCCGTATAGCATAAGGTTGGTATCCGAAGTATTGTCTTCCAACGGATCGACGTCGCAGGCTTCCGTTTGCGGCTCGACCTTGGCACTTATGGACGCAGGCGTTCCCATCAAGAATCCCGTCGCAGGTATCGCTATGGGTCTTATCAAGGACGTCGACAGCGGAAAGGTTTCCGTAATGAGCGATATTCAAGGTCTTGAAGACTTTTTGGGCGATATGGACTTTAAGGTCGCGGGTACCGTCAACGGTATAACCGCTATCCAAATGGATATCAAGATCAAGGGTATTGACGAAACCATTCTCCGTCAGGCTATCAAGCAGGCGAACGAAGGCAGACAATTCATTTTGAATAAGATGCTCGAAGTTCTTCCCAAGCCCAACGCCGAACTTTCCAAGTACGCTCCCAAGATCATTACCTTTACGATCAATCCCGATAAGATCAAAGACGTTATCGGCAGCGGCGGAAAGACCATCAATAAGATCATCGAAGAAACCGGCGCTAAGATCGACATTATGGAAGACGGAAAGGTGTTCGTCGCTTCTTACGAAGAGACCATCGAACCCGCCGAAAGAGCCAAAGCCATCATTATGTCCATCGCGAGAGATCTTGAAGTCGGCGATATGTTTATCACAACCGTTGCAAGGATACTGCCTAAGGTCGGCGCATTCTGCGAACTGACTCCGGGACACGACGGTATGATTCATATCTCCAAACTCGGTCAGGACAAGAAGGTCAACTCCGTTGAAGACGTTCTTGCTATCGGAGACCAAGTTAAGGTCGAGATCATAAAGATAGGCGAAAAGGGCATCGATCTTAAACTTTTGGAAAAGGTTGAAGACTGACGGTAGTAAAATATAACGATAAAGGATCGACAAACTCGTCGGTCCTTTTTTGTTTTGATAATTTTTTCGTTGATATTGACATTTTGCTTTACCTTTGATATACTGAAATTCGTAAAGGGGGATGGTTATGAAGTATAGAAATATTTTAGTATACGTAATTTGCTTGCTTTTGGCTTTTGCAAGCGTTTTTATGACCGTAGCGTGTGACGGCGATAATTCTATGAGCGAATATCAGTCTTTTATAGCCGCGCACCCCGATTATTACGGCACGGAAGCCGATTATTATACCGATAAAGATAAGGGAATGCTGAATAATTCATACGACTACGATATTTTAAGCCGCGAAGTAGGCGACTATTTCAGCGTAGTATCGGGCGACGTAACAAAAAACCAAGACGCCGTTACGTTTGACGGCGCCGTGTGTTTGTTTAACGAGCCGATAGTTCTACCGCTGAGCGATAATTCGACTTGGCGAATGACCATAGTAGGTTCGGTTTTGACGGGACAGTTTTTGAACGACGACGCCGAAACGGAAAACGGAAGGGTTTATTTCGGGTTTAATAAAAACAATAAGGTTTTATATATCGGTGTCAGGATAGATACGACTTATTTCAACTATTGTTGGACTTTGTCGGATAGCGTTTTAACGGGTCAGCATCGTTTTGATTATACGTTTTCTAACGGTGTGTTTTATCTTTCCGTCGACGGCGGAGACGCCCTTCCTTTCGATACGTTAAACTTTAATCAAGCGAGCAAAGTATCAATTACCGATCCCAAGGTAGCAAGCGTCGAACTTATCGAAAAGGTCAGGGCTTCTCGCTCGCAGAACTATGTGTCGTTAAGTAGTATCGGCGCAAACTCTTTTGCCGTCAGCGGAAGCCTGACCGAATGGATTGTCCAAACGTCTGGTATTTACAACTATAAAGAACTAGACGATCACGTTTTACATGGGAAAACCATCTATCAACTCGGTTCATCGATAAGTTTCGGTTCCGGCAATAACGGAAAATCTTTCGTTGAACAAATAGGCGCCCTGACCGGTAGCTCTTTTGACAAGCAAACGGTAAGCGGTACTAATTTGACGAAAACCGCCAACAAAACTTCTTACGTTGAAAGATATCAGAACTTCAACTTCAACAAAACTTGCGACTTTTTAGTCGTTCAGTTATCTACCAACGACTTTTATAATAAAATGCCTAAGGGCGCCGTGACCGCATACGAGGTTACCGATAGCGCCATGATGGACGTTTCTACCCTATGCGGGGCAATAGAATATATTATAGCCAAAACTTACGAACAAAGTTCATCTACGGTCGTAGCGTTCTATTCGTGCGTTATTAAACCCGATTGGGCTAACAGGGCGGAATACGAAGCCTTCGTATCTAACGAAATGGCTCGAATAGTCGAGAAGTGGGGGATCGTTTTCATTGATTTATTTAACAAGCGCACCTTGGATTATTCTTCGCAAATGACCGACTCCATTCACCCTAACGGCGTTGCTTACGCTGGGGTATTTACTCCGTCTATAATAAACGAGTTGTCAAAATACGCGTGATCTTTTATCAATAAAAATGCCGAGAAAACGACTCGGTTTTTTTATTTTGTATAGAAATAACTCATATTAAAATAAAAATTATATTTACGCTTGCAATAAGACTTGATTTATGGTAAAATAACAACATATTGTAAATTATAATCACTTATTATCGGAAAATATATGGAAGAAAACATACTTACTATCGAAC
>JAFVDA010000107.1 GCA_017478765.1 Clostridia bacterium | reverse complement strand
TGACGCTACGCGTTGCATAGTCTGCTGCGGTATTGCTCCCGTTATGTCGATAAACGGCGAAGTATACGGAAACCTTACCGTAAAAGACGTTGCCGGCATAATCGAAAAGTACAATCAAATGGACTAAGGGGGAATGGCAAATGCAAATTGAACAGTTGAATAACATTAAAAACGAAATGCACAAGCAGTTCGTCAACAGGCTTCAGGAAAACGAATCCACCATCAAATTTTGCTTGGGCGTAAAGTCGAGCGGAATAACCGCCGACAAAAAGGCGCTTATCCTATCTATGATAGAATACGTTTCCGAAAGGTTTGATAACGCTCTCGTAATGTTCGACAGCGATCTTGACGACGGGCTTACCGTTTTTTGCGGCGGTAAAACCGAATATTACGGCGTCAACGATTTTAACGCGGCTAAAACGGTAGTCGATAAATATCTTGCATAAAAACGGAGGGAAACATGTATAGATCTCATATTCTCGTATGCGGCGGTACCGGCTGTACCTCCAACAAATCTTTCAAGATCGTCGAGGCTTTGAATAAAGAACTCGCCGAAAGAAACCTTTCTGAAGAAGTTAAGGTCATAACCACGGGTTGCTTCGGTCTTTGCGCCAAAGGTCCTATAATGATCGTCTATCCGGAAGGGACGTTCTATCACTCGATAAAGGTCGAGAACGTTCCTGAAATCATCGAGGAACACATTATCGGCGGCAAACCCGTCGAAAGGCTTTTACACAGGGAAAACGACGGTAAGGTCGTCAACTCCTTGCACGAAACCGAATTTATGAAAAAACAGGTTCGTTTGGCGCTCCGTAACTGCGGCGTTATCGATCCGGAAAACATTCAGGAATACATCGGAAGAGACGGCTATCAAGCGCTTGCGAAAGTCTTGACTCAAATGACTCCGCAAGACGTTATCGACGTTATTTTGGCTTCCGGTTTAAGAGGCAGGGGCGGCGCAGGCTTCCCGACCGGACTTAAATGGAAGTTCGCAAAAGCCAGCCAAGGTCCCGTAAAATACGTTTGTTGTAACGCCGACGAGGGCGACCCCGGCGCGTTTATGGACAGGAGCGTTTTGGAAGGCGATCCGCACGTCGTAATCGAAGCGATGGCTATCGCCGCGTACGCTATCGGTTCCAACCAAGGCTACGTTTACGTTAGAGCCGAATATCCTATCGCGGTCAAGAGATTGCAACTTGCCATCGACCAAGCCAAGGAATACGGGATTTTGGGCAAAAACATCTTCGGCACGGGCTTTGATTTCGATTTGGAAATAAGACTTGGAGCAGGCGCGTTCGTCTGCGGCGAAGAAACCGCTTTGATGACTTCTATCGAAGGTAAGCGCGGCGAACCGAGACCCAGACCTCCGTTCCCTGCAATCAAAGGTTTGTTCGGAAAACCCACTATTTTGAATAACGTTGAAACTTACGCAAACGTTCCGCAAATCATTTTGAAGGGTGCCGAATGGTTCTCTTCGATCGGAACGGAAAAGAGTAAGGGTACCAAGGTATTCGCGCTCGGCGGCAAGATCGTCAACACCGGTCTTGTAGAAGTTCCTATGGGAACCACCCTTCGCGAAGTCGTGTTCGAGATCGGCGGCGGTATACCCAACGGTAAGAAGTTCAAAGCCGCTCAAACGGGCGGACCTTCGGGCGGTTGCATCCCCACCGAGCATTTGGACGTTCCCATCGATTACGATAACCTTATCGCTATCGGCTCGATGATGGGTTCGGGCGGACTTATCGTTATGGACGAGGATAACTGTATGGTCGATATAGCCAAGTTCTTCCTTGAATTCACCGTCGACGAGTCCTGCGGAAAATGTACTCCTTGCCGTATCGGCAATAAGAGACTTTTGGAATTGCTTACCAAGGTTACCGACGGAACGGCAACGCTCGAAGACCTCGACAAGATGGAGCAGCTTTGCTACTACATTAAAGCCAACTCGCTTTGCGGTTTGGGTCAGACGGCTCCTAACCCCGTTTTGTCCACTTTAAGATACTTCCGTGACGAATACGTCGCGCACGTAGTCGATAAGAGATGTCCTGCGGGCGTTTGTAAGAAACTTTTGAAGTACTCGATCGATAAAGATAAATGTATCGGCTGCGGCATGTGCGCTAAAAAGTGCCCTGCGGACGCTATTTCGAGAACGGATTACACCGCCGAAGGTCATAAACTTGCTTCAATGGCTATCGATACGAACAAATGCGTCAAGTGCGGTGCTTGTATGTCGACTTGTAAGTTCGGCGCAGTAAAGAAAGGTTAATGGAGGGGAGATAAAATGGTAAACTTAAAGATAAACAATATTCCCGTAAGCGTTCCGGAAGGAACTACCATACTTGAAGCCGCCCAAATGGCGCACGTCAATATTCCTACCCTTTGTTATATGAAAGAAATCAACGCCATCGGCGCTTGCCGTATGTGCGTTGTCGAAGTAAAGGGCGCAAGATCTTTCGCCGCTGCGTGCGTATATCCCGTTGCCGAAGGCATGGAAGTATTCACCAACACGCCAAAGATAATGCAATCGAGAAAAACCACTCTCGAACTTATTCTTTCCGACCATAGAAAGGACTGCTTGTCCTGCGAACGCAATACCCATTGCGAACTGCAAAAACTTTCCTATGAATACGGTTGCGACGAGCATGCTTTCGCAGGTGCAAAGAGCGATAAAAAGCCCGATTATTCTACAGATTATTTGGTAAGAGACAACAGCAAATGTATTCTTTGCCGCAGATGCGTCGCCGTTTGTAACAAAATCCAACATTGCGGCGTTATCAATACCAAAAACAGAGGCTTTGCCACCGAGATCGGTCAGGCATTCGACGTCGATCTTGCCGAAACCGCTTGCGCGGGATGCGGTCAATGCATTAACGTTTGTCCTACCGGCGCGCTCCATGAAAAGAGTGAGATCGACAACGTTTTAGCGGCAATTAACGATCCCGAAAAGATAGTTATCGCAGGCGTTGCTCCGTCGGTAAGAGTTGCTCTCGGCGAAGAATTCGGTTTGCCTATCGGCACCAACGTAGAAGGCAAGATGGTCACCGCTATCAAGATGCTCGACTTCGATAAGGTTTTCGACGTCAATCTGACCGCCGACCTTACCATTTTGGAAGAGGCTAACGAACTCATCGAGAGATTGACCAAGGGCGGAACGCTTCCCATGATGACCAGTTGTTCTCCCGGTTGGATAAGATTTTTGGAATATCACTATCCCGAACTTATCCCCAACCTTTCTTCCTGCAAGTCACCGCAACAAATGTTCGGCGCTATAGTTAAGACCTATTATGCAAAGAAGATGGGAGTCGATCCTTCCAAATTGTACGTCGTTTCTATTATGCCGTGCGTTGCGAAGAAGTTCGAGAAAACGAGAGCCGATCAATCGGCTTCGGGTTATCCCGATATCGACGCCGTTCTGACTACGAGAGAACTTGCCCGTATGATCAAAAAGATGGGTATTTTGTTCAACGACCTTCCCGATTCCGAGTTTGATTCGCCTTTGGGCGAGTATACCGGCGCAGGCGCAATATTCGGCGCCACCGGCGGCGTTATGGAAGCGGCTTTAAGAACTGCCGTCGAAACCGTTTCAGGTAAACCTTTGGAGGACGTGGTTTTCTCCGAAGTCAGAGGTACGAAGGGCATAAAGATCGCAACTTATAAGGCGGGCGACGTTTCCGTTAAAGTTGCCGTTTGCTCGGGTCTTGAAAACGCAAAGGAAATTTGCGAACAGATAAAGAGCGGAACGTGCGATTATCAATTCGTGGAAGTCATGGCTTGCCCCGGCGGCTGTGTAAACGGCGGCGGTCAACCTATCGTTGACGCCTATACGAGAAGAAACGTTGACGTCAGAGCCGAAAGAGCAAAAGCCATCTACGCTATCGACGACAACGCAAAGAAGAGGAAGAGCCACGAAAACACCGCTTGCGAACTAATTTATAAAGAGTATCTCGTAAAACCCGGAAGCCACGAAGCGCATAAGGTTCTTCATACGACTTACGTTGCAAGAAACAAGTACTAAGACTGAATATTGCGATATTTTTAAGGAGCGATCCCGTTTGGGAGCGCTCCTTTTTATCCTTTTAAGGTTATGGAAAAGTGAAGTTTGTGAAATCAACGTTTTTCTGTCGGTCGTCGCCAACAACCTTTTTTACTATATAATTGTCAAAATTATTTATCAAATATTTTATTTTTTTGCTTGACAGCATATATCTATTGTGATATAATTGTGAAAAATAGGTGATAAAGGTTGGAACGACTATGAAATTCAGAAAGATTGCGATATTGATTGTTACGGTATTGACGCTGCTTGCGCTTTCGGTTGCGGTAGTGGGTTGTTCCATGCGTCCCGCAAATAACGGCGTTCAACAAAACGCAGTAACCTCCGCTTTATAATTTTTAATCAACAAAAAACGCTTTGCTCTACAAATCGGAGCAAAGCGTTTTATATTGCGTTTTATTTATTTTCGGTCATAGCGAACGGATCGAGTACTTTGTCGAGAAGGTCGGGGGACATCAATCCGTATTCAAGAATAAGATCTTTTATTCTAACGTTTCTTTTCAGCGCTTCTTTGGCAAGTTCAGCCGCTTTTTTATATCCGAGATATGGACAAAGGGCGGTAACGATGCCAACGCTGTTATAAAGCAGTTGCTCGCAGCGTTCCCTGTTTGCCGTGATGCCTATAACGCAATTATCTATGAGCGTTCTTACGGCGTTTTTAAGACAAATTATCGATTCAAACAATTTATAGAAGATGACGGGTTCAAATGCGTTCAGTTCAAGTTGACCGCCTTCTACCGCCATCGAAACGGTGACGTCGTTACCGGCTACCAAAAAGGCGACTTGCGAGACCACCTCGGGTATAACGGGGTTGACTTTACCGGGCATTATTGACGAACCGTTTTGTTTTGCGGGTAAATTTATCTCGTAAAGTCCGGTTCTCGGACCGCTCGACATAAGGCGAAGATCGTTGCAGATTTTTGATAACGTCATTGCGCAGGTTTTCAAAACGCCCGAAATCACGGTAAAACAGTCGAGATTTTGCGTTGCGTCAATAAGGTCTTCAGCGTGCTTTAATTGTAGTCCGCTTTCGCTTGAAAGGGCTTCGACGATATGCGTAAGATAATCGTGACCTGCGTTTACGGCTGTACCGATAGCCGTTCCGCCGATATTGACGGTTTTCATTTCGTCGAGAGCGTTGGTTATTCTTTCGTAATCTCTTTTTACCGCTTGAGCGTAGGCGTGAAACTCCTGACCGAGCCTTATGGGAACGGCGTCTTCAAGTTGAGTTCTTCCCATTTTCAAAACGTCGTCGAATTCGACGGCTTTTTGTGAAAAGGCGACTATCAGATCGTTTAGGTTTAAGAGTAAGCCCTTCGATAATTCCAAAACGGTAAGTTTGCCTGCGGTAGGTATAACGTCGTTTGTGGATTGAGAGTGGTTGACGTGGTCGTTCGGATGGCAAATATATTGTCCGAGTTTTCCGCCCAATATCTCCGTTGCACGGTTGGCGATAACTTCGTTTACGTTCATATTGACCGAAGTGCCTGCTCCGCCTTGTACCGCGTCGGTAATAAAGTATTGGTCGAAATTGCCGTTCAAAGCCTCGTCGCATGCGGAAACGATGGCGTTTGCGATATTTTGTTCAACGTATCCGTACTTACCGTTTACTTTTGCGGCGACTTTTTTTATTAAAACTACGTTTTTAATGAAAGCGTCGTTCATCGGCTTTTCGGTTATACGGAAGTTTTCCTGCGCCCTTAAAGATTGCACGCCGTAATAGGCGTTTTCAGGGACGTTCATCGTCCCGATAGAATCGCTTTCAGATCTGAAATTCATCTTAACGTTCTCCGAAAATAATTGTATTTGTCAGTTATTGATTATATTAAAACTTTTTACCGTTCTTGTCAATCTATTTGTTTGGTTTAGTAAAAATACGACTGTTAATGTAAAGTTTTATATTTATATCCAAGAGGATAGGAAGCCTCTTGGATCTTTTTTTTGCAGTCTGCGGCTGAACACCCTGCAGAAGCATTAAAGTCTCGGCGAAGTTTTTTTCTTCGCCGTTCGCGGACAAATCGCCTTAGGCGTTTGTAAATATATTTGCTGGGTTGTTTAATCTTTTATCCCAGAAAGGAGTTGTTAAAATGAAAAGAGCAATTGTTTTACAAGTAAGAACGAGTGAGGACAGAGAAACTCACGAAACGTTAGCGTGGGTTTCGGTTGGTTGCATTCCTGCAAGAATGCAAGATGGCAGACTATACTATCCAAAGACATCCGATACACTTATTACTACTTGTGCGGGAGAAACTCGCTCCCCGGATAAGTTTAAGAAATTTAAGTCTTTGAAAGTTGGTTCTGTCGTCGATTTGCAAATGGCTTTGAACGAGTTTACGAACAAGTCGTTTGTAAACGATATTATCGTTCGTGTAGATTCCAAGTACGTCGATGAAGAACTCTACGGTAAGAATAATGAAAAATAATTTCGTTGAGTTTTTCAAGGACAAAACAAAGACGGTTTGTGTTTGTTTGAGAAACATTTTATATATCGAATATAGGTCTGCCGATAAGAGCAGAGTTTACCTTGTAGACGGAACGATTTTAGACGTTTGTGAGACCTATCGCTCCCTTTGCGATAAATTGTTAAGCGTTTACACGTGCGATTAAAATTAAACTTTGTATAAAACGTATAAAACGTATAAAAACAAGTTTTGCCGAATGTTGATAAATCGTAGATTTTTCAAAGAAAAACAAAAAAAATACACACCGCCGAGGGGCTTGTCCAAGGCGGTGTGTAAAAACGTATAAAACGTATAAAAAAACAATTTTGAGGTGTTCTTGTGTTTTTTGTTTGTTTTTTATCTTTTTATCGTAATTTAGATTTTATTTAAGGTGACGTTATGCAATTACGTCACTGCGAAATAGTTACTAACGTGGATATGCTTAAGGTGGATTTGCAAGAAACCTTTATGAAATATTCCACGATAAAAAAATGGGCGTATATTATTCACGACAAAGACGATACGCGCCCGCATTACCATATCTATTTGAATTTCGGTAAGTCGAGCGCCGACACGAAGATGATCGCCAAATGGTTTAATCTCGGGTACGTTGATAAGGACGGGAACGAGCAAACCGGCGAGCAATTTATATCTAAAATAAAAGGGCGCGGCGCCGACGTTCTGTTATATCTTACTCACGAAAACGAAAGTCAAAAATATAAGCATATTTACGACCGTAAAGAAGTTCATGCAAATTTTGACTTTGAAAGCGAGATTGCGACAGCGAAAATTATCGGAGATTTCGAGCATTATTCTTATGCGCAAATGGTCGCTTACGTTGATACGTTGCCGATAGATGAAAAAACGGCGGTATTTACTAAACTTCGTAAATTATGGGAATTGCATTGTCAATGCCTCTCGTTGAAATTCGATAGAAAAATAGACGTTATATTCATCTGCGGCAAAAGTGAGTCGGGTAAGACCTATTACGCTAAGAAGTTATGCGATCAATTGGGATACGACTACTGTATAACTTCCTCGTCGAACGATCCTTTGCAAGATTATATGGGGCAAAACGCTTTGATTTTCGACGATTTGCGATTCGCGACTTTTGATTTCGTTGACCTTTTGAAACTTCTTGATAACGATACTTCGACTTCAATGAAGAGTCGTTATAACAATAAAATTTTCAATGGAAAACTTATTATTATAACTTCGTCTATTCCGTTGAAGTACTGGTATCCGGACGTCAGAAGTAGCGGTATAGAAGATATAACGCAATTGTATCGAAGAATCGGTTGTTACGTCGAAATGACGTATGAGTATTATAACGTTTATTATGAAATAAACCGTTACGGTGTTCCCGTAGGCGAGATTAAGACGTATTAAAACGAATTGTCGGGAATGCGTAAATCCGAACGCGAAAGGACGAACTTTTTTGATATGTTCTCGAAGGTTTCGGAAGAAGTCGATTTTTTCGACGGAATGAAAGCCGAGCCGTCTCAAACGGTTATCAGAGAAGCTTTTGCAAAAAAATAACGATTGATTTGTTTTTTTTAGTT